>DXCD01000189.1 GCA_019116185.1 Candidatus Mediterraneibacter stercorigallinarum | reverse complement strand
ATAATCTTCTGATCGCCTGCATCAACCGTAACGGCGTCATTCACATCCCCCGCGGACAGGACACCATACAACCGGGAGATACGGTTATTGTTGTTACTACTGTAAGAGGGCTCAATGACCTTACAGATATTCAAAAGGCAAGATAGAGTGCGGGGGCTGAGATGAATTTTTCAATTGTTAAATATATTATCGGATATGTTCTGGCTTTTGAAGCTGCTTTTATGGTGCTTCCGTGCATTGTCGCAGTCATCTATCAGGAGAGTGAAGGCTGGTCGTTTGTCATAACGGCAGCCGTCTGTCTCCTGTTGGGATTCCTGCTTCTCCGCAAGAAACCGGAGAACCGGGTCTTCTATGTAAAAGAAGGATTTGTGACAGTTGCGCTTAGCTGGATCGTGTTAAGTGTGATGGGCAGTGTTCCTTTTTTGATCACAGGTTCCATGACCAATCCGGTGGATGCGCTTTTTGAGACGGTCTCAGGATTTACAACCACCGGGGCGAGCATCCTTGCGGATGTTGAGGCACTGTCCAGATCTGTGCTGTTCTGGCGGAGTTTTACCCACTGGATCGGCGGGATGGGCGTGCTTGTATTTTTGCTTTCGCTCCTTCATGTAAAGGTGGGCGGCTCTCATATCAATCTGATGAGGGCAGAGAGCCCGGGACCTTCCGTCAGTAAACTGGTTCCTACAGTACAGTCCACTGCAAAAATACTCTATATCATATATATCGTAATGACGCTTTTGGAAATCGGCTTTCTCCTGCTGGGGAAGATGCCGCTGTTTGACGCGCTTACGATCAGTTTCGGAACAGCAGGAACGGGAGGCTTTGGGATCAAAAATGACAGTATGGCAGGGTATTCTGTATACCTTCAGGTGGTCGTTACGATCTTTATGATCCTTTTCGGAGTTAATTTCAGCGCCTATTTTCTACTTTTACGCAGAAAATTCAAACAGGCGTTTTCCATGGAAGAGGTGAGATATTATTTTCTGATCATCTTTGTGTCCATTGCTGTTATCAGTATATCCATCAGAGATATGTACGGTTCTTACGGTGAGGCAGTCCAGCAGGCGGCATTCCAGGTCGGTTCGATTATGACTACTACCGGATACGCCAGCACAGACTTTAACCTATGGCCTGAGGTGCCTCAGACGATCCTGGTGCTTCTGATGTTTGTCGGCGCGTGTGCCGGGAGTACCGGGGGCGGCATCAAGGTCTTGCGTCTGGTGATCCTTATGAAGACGATTAAAAAAGAACTCCATACACTGCTTCATCCGAGAAGTCTCAGGAAGCTGAAGATGGATGGGCACGCGCTTGAACATGAGACACTGCGCGCCACAAATGTATTCCTGATCGCATATGTGCTTATTTTTTCATTTTCTGTCCTTCTTGTAGGATTTGACGGGCAGGACCTTGTCACGAACTTTACAGCGGTGGCGTCAGCGCTGATTACATCGGGCCCGGCCTGAGCCTGGTAGGGCCGGTAGAGAATTTCGGGCTCTTTTCGAATGGGGCAAAGCTGGTCCTGATCTTTGATATGCTGGCCGGCAGACTCGAGATCTTTCCGCTGCTCCTTCTGTTCGTGCGTGATACTTGGAAGAAATTTTAGGAGTTACAGATGTACGAGACATGTGTTTTTGACCTGTACGGGACTCTTGTAGATATCCGTACCAATGAGGAGAAGATAGAACTGTGGGAAAAGCTCTCACAGTTCTATAGTTATTATACAGCTTTTTACTCACCTAAGGAATTAAAGGGAGCATATAAAAGGCTGACAAGTACTTTGAGCGCCGGGAGGGAAGGCGTGCGCAGGGATGCTCATGAAGCTTTCCCGGAGATTAAGATTGAGGAAGTGTTCCGGGCGCTTTTTGAGGAGAAAGGAGTGGAGGCTGATGAGCCGCTGGTACGGCATGCGGGGCAGTTTTTCCGTATTCTTTCAACGGAGAAGCTCAAGGTTTATGACGGTACAGAGGAAATGCTGTCTGCCCTCCGCGCAGTCGGGAAGAAGATATACCTGCTGTCCAACGCGCAGAAAATCTTTACGGAATATGAGATGAACGCCCTTCATATCACACCGTTTTTTGACGGGATTCTTCTTTCCTCTGAGCATGGGTGCAAGAAGCCTGACCGGTGCTTTTTCCAAAGTCTGATCAACATGTACCGGATCCGTCCAGAGAGTGCGGTTATGATCGGAAATGACGGGATCTGTGATATTCAGGGAGCGAAAGCGGCAGGTCTTGCAGCGTTATACGTCCGCACAGACATATCTCCGAATGAAGAACTGCCGGACGCCGACCATGTATTGGAGCATATGGATATGACGCGAATAACAGAGATCCTGACAGCGGACTGACGGAAAAACGAAACTTAGGGCAGAGATTATTGAGGCTCCTGTTAATAACGCAGATTCCAGTAAAAAGTAATTGAAATTTCAATCCTCTTTTAGTAGAATGGATAAGACTGTGAAAAAAATAACATACAAAAGAGGAGAAGTATTTATGATGCAGAAATGGATCAGCAGTGTTCTGGCGGGGGTATTTATTTCAATGGGAGCGATGGTGTACCTGTCAATCCCTAATGCTCTGGCAGGAAGCCTGTTTTTTGCGACAGGTATTTTTCTTGTGCTCAATCTGCACAATATGCTGTTTACAAGAGTATGCCCGCTGATGATATATGATCATCAGTACAATTGGGGAGATGTGGGGATCGCCTGGCTCGGGAACGGGATCGGCGCGTTTCTGTCGGCCGCGGCAGTGTCATTTACAAGGTTTGGCAATACGCTTGCAGAAGCCGTGGCAGGCATTGGCGAGACAAAGCTTGGCGACAGTCCGCTGAGTTTGTTTATCCTTGGGATATTCTGTGCTTTTTTTGTCGCGTTTGCTGTACTTGTAGGAGCAAAACAGCGGCAGGGGTCATTCGGACAGATTTTTTATGTGTGGCTCTTTATCACAGCTTTTGTATTCTGCGGATTCGAGCATATCGTGGCGGATATGTTTTATATTTCTTGTTATGCCTTGAATTACGGCGCGCAGGGGCCTGATGTGGTCAAGGTGCTTGTGTGCGTGACCGCAGGAAACATAGCGGGCGGGCTGTTTATTGCCTGGGCCGTGAGAGAGCTGGACCGAAACAGAGAGCAGGCATTAAACGCACATTAAAAGAAGGAGGAGACTGCCTTGAGAGAGATGCGTCTGCACAAACGAGAACTGCATGATCCGGAGGCCATAAAAGAAATTCTTGAAGAATGTGACGTGGTCCGGATCGGGGCGCGGGATGCAGAAGGGATGTTTATTATCCCGGTCAATTACGGCTATGATTTTTCTATGTCAGGCGAAGCAATGAAACTGGTGCTTTTCATCCATGGCGCAGGGGAGGGAAGAAAAGCAGACGCCTTTGCAGCCTTCCCTGACGTGGCAGTGGAGATGGACTGCCGCCATGGGATTATTACCGGTGATTATACGTGCAGTTATTCCTATTCCTACCGGAGCATTATGGGGAATGGAACTGTGAGCAGAGTTGACGACAGGCAGGAGAAAATCTACGGGCTTACCAAAATCATGGAGCATATGGCTCCCGGGGCAAAGATCGAGTTCAGCCCGGAAGCGCTTGAGCGGACAGCGGTGTTCTGCATTGAGGTGGAACATTTTACAGCGAAAGAAAGAAAACGAAAGCAGTTTTAATGAATCAGGAAAGGGCTGCCGATAAGCCTTGTGTTCCAGACCTGCGCCGGTTATAATAGACGGAGAATGAATAAATAATCCGGGAGGAATACCAATGGTACATCATATTGTAATGTGGAAATTCAAACCTGAAATAAAAGAGGAAGAAAAGCCGCAGCTGAAAGCAGCGATGAAAGAGCATCTCAATTCCCTGGTGGGAAAAGTCCCGGGGCTCCTTACGATGGAGTTTGTGGACGAGCCCCTTGCATCCGGAACTCATGATATTGCCCTTGTAAGCACGCTGGAGAAGGCGGAAGATATCGAAGTCTACGCTCAGCATCCGGCGCACGTAGCCGTGGCGGATACCTATGTGCGGCCCTTTGTGACAGAAAGGGCATGCCTTGATTATTGATTAAGGCTTGGGGCAGAGAAATATTGCTGCCATCGGGAGACAAATTTATATGCCGATTTTTTGTAAATGAATAGAACATCACTTGCCACACATATACTGGTTATAAAAGGCGTATGTGTGGCATTTTCTA
This sequence comes from Candidatus Mediterraneibacter stercorigallinarum, assembly GCA_019116185.1. GTDB lineage: Bacteria > Bacillota > Clostridia > Lachnospirales > Lachnospiraceae > Mediterraneibacter > Mediterraneibacter stercorigallinarum. Next base: position 2,936 of record DXCD01000189.1, on the reverse strand, counting down.
TGGAGAGAGAACAGATCAGGGAGCGGCTTGCGTCAGCTGCAAGTATGCCGAAGGATGTAGTCATGGGAGCGTCGGTGGTCACCGTGCTCGGGGATTTTGAAGTTTGTATTGAGAATTACCGCGGGATCACAGAATATACAGAGTGCCTTGTCCGGGTACAGACAAAGGGCGGGCAGCTCAAGCTGACCGGCAGGAGGCTCCAGATTGAATATTATACCAACGATGAGATGAAGATCACAGGGAAGATAAAGACGCTGGAATTTATCGATGGGAGGAACAAAGAGTGATCCGTTCGTTCATTCGCTGGCTGAGAGGATATGTCAGACTCTGCGTGGCAGGATATTCGCCGGAACGCTTTCTGAACATGTGCTGCTACCATCAGTTGTTTATATGGGGCCTGGAACCCACGGGAAACGGGTACGAGATGTACATGAGCATCTCTGATTTCCGGAAGCTGAAGCCGCTTGTCAGAAAGACACATACAAAAGTCATACTGCAAGGAAGATATGGATTCCCGTTCTTTCTGGCACGCTACCGGCGGAGAAAGCTTTTTTTTGCCGGGCTTTTTATATGTGCAGTGCTTTTGTGGACATATTCCCTGTTTATTTGGGATATCCATTTTGAAGGAAATGAAAGATATCCGGACACGACACTTGCGGAATTTCTGGAGTCAGAGGGAGTCGCTCCGGCAATGTTAAGGAGCAGGGTGGACTGCCCGGGTATTGTAAAAGCGATTCGAAAGGAATATAATGATATCGTTTGGGTCTCTGCCTCTATTGACGGAAGCAGGCTGAAAATACAAATCAAAGAGAATGAGGATACCTTCCCGGAAGAAGGGGAGGAAACGTCTGCTGAAGACGAAAAACCGGTGGATCTGGTTGCCGCGGCTGACGGCGTGATCACAAAGATCGTCACAAGGTCAGGAGTGCCTCAGGTGCATGTGGGCGACACGGTGAAAAAAGGGGATATCCTTGTCCTGGGCAGGGTGGAAGTGGTAAATGACAGCCGGGAAGTCGTGGGATATCAGTACCACAGGTCAGATGCTGACGTGTTTGCCGACACGCAGATGGAGTACACGGATACTCTGTCCTTAGAGTATCAGGAAAAGGTCTATGACGGCAGAAAGAAATACCAGCCTTTTATCCGTCTGGCTGACTGGACAGTCTCTGTGGGCAGCTTAGACAATAAATATAAGCACAGCGAGATAGTCACAGAGGAAACTCAGATGAAGCTGGGAGAGAACTTTTATCTGCCTTTTTCATATGGGCTGAAGACTGCAAAGTCATATTCTTTTGAAAAAAAGACATATACGGAAGAAGAGGCAAGGCAGCTTCTGAGCCTGAATTTTAACCGGTTTTGCGAAGATTTGGAGGAAAAAGGTGTTCAAATAAAGGAAAATAGTGTTAAAATACATCTATATGAAAATTCTGCCACTGCCTCGGGCACGCTTTATCTGAACGAGAGAGTTACTGAGGAGGCGGCTACAGAAATATTAACAGTTGAAAGGAAAGAAACGGATGAGTCTGTCGGAACTGATGATTGATATACCGGCTGAACATGAGGCAAACGTGTTCGGACAGTTTGACACATATGCAAAGAAGCTTGAAAGGACATTCCATGTGACACTGATCGCAAGGGACGGGAGCACAAAGATCGTAGGGGAGAGCACGGCGGCAGGGAAAGCTCTGCGCGTGCTCACCCAGCTTGTTGAATTATCAAAGAGGGGAAATACGATTACAGAGCAGAATGTGGATTATGCGATTTCTCTTGTCTTTGACGACCAGGAAGAGGGCATTGTAGAGATCGACAGGGAGCTGATCTGCCATACGCTTCAGGGCAAGCCGATCAAGCCCAAGACGCTGGGGCAGAAGAAGTATGTGGATGCGATCCGGAACGAGATGATCACATTCGGGCTGGGACCTGCGGGTACGGGCAAGACCTATCTTGCTATGGCCATGGCGATCACAGCTTTTAAAAGAAATGAAGTAGGCAGGATCATCCTGACGCGTCCGGCGATTGAGGCGGGAGAGAAACTGGGATTTCTCCCCGGTGATCTCCAGAGCAAGATCGATCCATATCTGCGGCCGCTCTATGATGCGCTTTATCAGATCATGGGTGCGGAAAGCTTTGTTAAGAATTCGGAGAAAGGGCTCATCGAGGTGGCGCCTCTCGCCTATATGAGAGGGCGTACGCTTGACAATGCATTTATCATTCTTGATGAGGCGCAGAATACGACACCTGCACAGATGAAGATGTTCCTTACAAGAATAGGGTTCGGATCAAAGGTCGTTATCACCGGAGATTCCACTCAGAAGGACCTTCCGGCAGGCGCGGTGTCAGGGCTGGACGTTGCAGTGAAGGTGGTAAAAGACTTAGAAGGGATCAGTATCTGTACGCTGACGAGCAAAGATGTGGTCCGCCATCCGCTTGTACAGAGGATTGTCAAAGCTTATGAAGAATATGAGAAAAAGAGCGAGAGGAAAAATGCCGGAAGGGCAAAAGGCAGCAGGAGGAGAGGCGTATGACGCTTTATATCGAAGAAGAAGGCAAAGGCACATTGCCTTTTGACGTGAAGGAGACAGCAGAGCTTATAGTGGAGACGGCTTTGGAATATGAAGACTGCCCATATGAAGCTGAGGTGAATCTTCTTCTTACTGATGATGAAGAAATCAGAATCATGAACAGGGAACATCGTCAGATTGACCGGGCTACGGACGTGCTTTCATTTCCTATGCTGGATTATGAGACGCCGGGAGATCTCTCGGGCATTGAAGAGCAGGGGGATGCATTCAACCCGGAAAGTGGTGAACTTATGCTGGGGGATATCGTGATATCAAAGGAACGGGTCATAGCCCAGGCAGAGGAATATGGACATTCCGTGAGGAGAGAGTATGCCTTTCTGATCGCGCACAGTATGCTTCACCTTCTCGGGTATG
>DXCD01000188.1 GCA_019116185.1 Candidatus Mediterraneibacter stercorigallinarum | reverse complement strand
TGCCGGCGTGCAGGATCATCAGATCAAAGAAATCCTGCGGAACTATCCTCAGACAGTCATGTTCAACGGACATATCCACGACGGGCTGGGAGCGATCGAAGTAAAGCAGACCGATTACGGTATCATGGTGGACGTACCGGGAATGAACAGCAATGACTACGGCGACGGAAGAGGTCAGCTTGGATTCCACGTGACCGTATACGACGGGAAAGTCCGTCTTGACTTAAGAGACTATGCAAACGACGAATGGGTCAGCGAATACACCTATGAATTTGAGATAAATGCAGATGCTTATCCGGAAGGAAAAATCGCGGATATCTCATTCGACGATGAGACCGCATCCGACAGCACCGTAAATGGGAACGACGGAACGATCCACGGTGATGTCTCATTTGTAGAAGGCGTGAACGGCGGCAAGGCTGTACACCTTTCAAACGAAAACACAGAAAACGCTGAACAGTACATCGAGATCGGAGAAGACCTCACCCTCGGAGAGGATGACTTTACTCTCATGTTCTGGTACAAGGCAGCTTCGGAAAGCTCCGCTGCCGGAACGATCCTCGCCAACAGCAGCGAATCCGACACCGCGGGCGTAGTCATCGACGCAGACGGACAGAACGGGCTCGGACTCACTGCTCAGGCAGGCGGAAATACTGTCTCCACAGGGCGCACTGCTCTCTCCGACGGAAAATGGCATGCAGTGTCCGCTGTATTTGACAGAGATGCAAAGATGACCCTGTATATTGACGGCGCAAAGGCAGAAGAGCAGGACATCAGCGCATGGAACGGCAGCACGCTGGACGGAAGTGCCCTGAAGTTCATGATCGGAGCAGACACAGACGGCGGAAATGCTATCACAGACCTTTATATTGATGATCTGAAGATCTACGGAAATGCAGTAAGCGCAAACGAGATCAGTACAACATGGACGCCTTACGAGATCACCGCAGATCAGGATTCGATCACCGTATCCTGGCCGCTCCCGACATCTTCTGTGGAGCCTGCGTACCTTCTCCTGAACGGCGAAAAGGTAACGGATATTGCTTCCGGCGATACGGAAAGCACGATCACCGGCCTGGAGCCCGGCACCACCTACACTGTCACGCTGGTGAATCACGAGAAGAGCAACGCGCGTAATCTCAGAGATGCCTATGGCTTCCGCGTCACCACACAGGCTGACAAGACCGCTCTGGAAGAACTCTACAATGCAAACAAGGATAAAGATGTCAGTGGATACACGGACAGCAGCGCCGCTGCATGGAAAGAAGCGCTCTCCGCAGCAGAAAATGTGCTGAATGATCCTTCCGCTTCCACAGAAGATGTGCAGAATGCGTTCGATCAGCTCAACACAGCTCTGAACGGACTGAAATTAAAAGCTGACACAGAGGAACTGACAGCGCTGGTCAATACAGCCAGGGAACTGCTCAGTTCGGATACAATCGATCAGTATACAGAAGAAAGCGTACAGACGCTGAGAGATGCTCTCGCGGAGGCAGAGAAGCTTCTGGCACAGGAGCTTTCTGAAGATCAGCAGAGCCTCATCGACGAAGCTGCCGGCGCGCTCCAGACAGCCGCAGATTCTCTTGAGGAAATCGACAACGGCGGAAATGAACCTGAGAATCCGGATGATGGAAACAAACCGGGAAATCCGGATGATGGAAATAACCCGGAAGATCCGGATAACGGAAACAAACCGGGAAATCCGGATGACAGCACCTCCGGAGGCAGCGGGAATAAGCCTGCGGATCCGGGGCAGAATACATCCGGCGCAAATCAGAATGTGCCGCAGACAGGCGACAGCAGCGCCGTATGGCTCTGGACTGCATTGGTCCTCACTGCATTGGCTGCCGTGCTGATCGCAGCAAAAAACAAAAAAACAGCAGAATAAGAACAACTCTTTAACATATCAGTAAATGAGTAATAAAGGAGCTGCGCCCGGACTGAATCGAATGGATTCAGCCGGAGCGCAGCCCCTCTGCTTTTCAAATTATGAACTGCTTATTATCAATGGTTCTTTGGTCATCGTCCTTCTTATGAATGGCTCTTCTCCCACAGCTTCTCGGCCGTGGGTTTCCAGTTCTCTGCGTAAGGCTCGCACCGGTCGCAGAGATCATCCACGCTCTCCGGATCCTGATAGTCCGTGTTCACGGCTCCGGTCTCTTTGACCAACTCTCTCAGCCTCTCAGGATTCTCCAGCATCGGGCACGGACGCAGATGGTTCTCATTGAACGGCTGATTGTCATGGTACGCCTGGAAGATCGGGCTCCTCAGCGCATCCAGCAGTGAGACGTCATGGATATTTACATTGGAATAGTGGATGAACACGCACGGCTCCACGTCGCCTTTTGCATTGATGTGCAGATATCTCCTGCCTCCTGCGATACATCCGCCCACATACTCTCCGTCGTTCTGGAAGTCCATGCCGAAGATCGGCTTCGTCTGGCGGAAATGCCGGATCCTGTGATACATCGCTTCCCTCTGTTCCGGAGTCGGAAGCAGCTCTGTCACCGCGCCGTGCCCTACCGGCATATAGTGGAAATACCACACAAACAGGGCGCCGCTCTCGATCATCATGTCATAGAACGCCTCGCTGCTCACATCCTCAAAATTCTGGCTGGTGTAGCATACGGAAATACCAAACGGCAGCTTATGCTCTTTCATCAGCTCCATTGCATGGCGCACTTTGTGGTATACGCCGTCACCGCGCCGCCCGTCATTAGCCTCCTCGAATCCCTCCAGGCTGATCGCCGGGACGAAGTTCTTCACCCGGAGCATTTCCTGACAGAACTCTTCATCGATCATCGTTCCATTCGTAAATGCAAGAAACTCGCAGTCCGGGTGCATCTCGCAGATCTTAAAGATATCTTTTTTGCGCACGGTGGGCTCGCCGCCGGTGTAGATATACATATATGTTCCAAGCTCTTTGCCCTGACACACGATAGAATCAATATCCTCAAAGCTTAAGTTAAACTGGTGTCCGTATTCTGCCGCCCAGCATCCCGTGCAGTTTAAGTTGCACGCTGTCGTCGGGTCGAGAAGGATTGCCCAGGGGATGTTGCAGTTATATTTCTTTGCCATCTCATCCTGCGTCGCGCTCCCCTTCAGGCTGGCATTTGTGATAAAGTTCTGGAAGAACGCCCTGCGCACGCCCGGATCCAGGTCATAGAGCCTTAAGATTAACTGATACCAGTTGTTCTTCTGCTCGATCGCCCCGCGGATCGCATTTCTCTGGCTCACATACCAGTCCTTCGGCATCAGCCGGTCTACCCATGCCATCAGCTTCGGGATATTTTCCTCCGGGTTTCCCTCCAGATATTTCAGCGCCTGATTTACCGTAAACTCCTGCATTGTTTCTCTGATTGTCTTTCCCATTTGTGTCTCCGCCTTTCTGTTCTCTTCTGTATCTAATCTATGTAAACGCACTGCTACGCGAACAAAAATCTTATCGCTTTTTGTCCGCGAAGCAGGCAGGTATCTGCAGCCGGTTCATAAAGGATTCATGAAGCTGTTATCATGCGGCTAATATTTTCATGACTTCCTGCATTCTGTTTCCTCCTTATCTTTCTCTGTACTATCCCCAATTTCCTGTCTGTCCAGCGCAGCCAGGGCTGAGATCAGCGCCTGCTGCATGGCAAGCGTGGCAAAGTCCATCGCAAATTCCGCGTACAGCAGATCCGCCTCTGTCTTATCTTCTTCCAGGCTGTTGTCTTCTGAATGCATATCTTTTATAATGTCGTCTTTCATCAGATCCGCCGTCTTCTGTCTGTAATCAAGCTGAGCGCGTATCAGCCTCTGCACTGCAAGGGACCGGCTGGAACGTGCCTTTTCTTCCAGCAGCATCGTGTTTTCTTTATATTCTTCTTCTGCTTTTTTCAGCTCCGAATGGATCTTGTCGCTGCCGCCCTGTTCGCAGATCCGGATCCTGCACTGTAGTTTGCCATACTGTTCTTCCATCTCATATAATTTCACGGCAAATATACTGTCATCGATCTTCATGGTGAAACGATATCCTCCTTTCCGTGTTTTATGGATCTTACAGTTTTTTTATAGCAGAGTTCTGTTTTGATTACGACTCTCAATTTTTAGATTTTGTACTTACATTTTCGGGATTTTGTAAAGAATCTTGACACATCCGGAGTTTTGTAAAGACAGGAAAAGGAAATTATAAGTGGTGGAATATCCGGCCATCGGCTATATTGAAAGTGCAGAGAGCATGTTTCAGATCTGCTGCCGGCAGACACATACAAGGATAAATTTTCAGAAATAATATGATAAAGGAGATATGACATATGAGATGGTTTGATTCAGAATTTGACTATGTACAGGAACTCATCGATACATGGAATAAGAAAAGAAAAAAAGTCCGCACAGCCTATTTCATCATTGCAGCAGTTCTGTTCCTGGCCGGAATCCTGACCGCTGTATTCCCGGTCAGAGTCTTTGCGGTCATCCAGTATCTTGCGGCAGCTGCAGTGATTGTCATCGGCATTTACCACTTCGTGGCATACACGTCCATGACATATTATTTTAAAGACGGCATGCTGATCATGTCGGGCATCCTGAATATCCTGATCGGCATCATGCTGCTCATCATGCC
>DXCD01000187.1 GCA_019116185.1 Candidatus Mediterraneibacter stercorigallinarum | reverse complement strand
TGAGATCCTTTCCTTTGTCAGAGGGCGTCCACTGCGTATTGCAGGCTGGTTTCTGATCCTGGTCCTTTTCGCTGTGATTGTCGGCAGACTGGTAAAATGGGAGCCCATGATCTCCGGCAGCGGCATTCCTCAGGTAGAGGGAGAGATCCTGGGCAAGCTGTCCCAGGATTGGAAGAAAGTACTCCCGGCAAAATTTTTCGGCGGATTCCTCTGCCTCCTGGGCGGACTGTCCCTCGGAAGAGAGGGGCCTTCCATCCAGCTCGGGGCAATGAGCGGACAAGGCATATCAAAGCTTCTGGACCGGGGGAAGACAGAAGAACGGTATCTCATGACCTGCGGCGCGAGCGCCGGGCTGGCGGCGGCGTTCCATGCTCCGCTTGCGGGAATGATGTTTGCATTTGAAGAGATCCACAAAGGCTTCTCCGTAAGCCTTATGGTATCTGTGATGACAGCGTCGGTGACAGCGGATTATATCTGTTCGCATATAATGGGGCTTGATCCTGTGTTCCAGTTCCGGCTGGAGTACGTGCTGCCGCAGGGGCATTACTGGATGCTGCTCATCTTGGGCGTGCTTCTGGGCGTGATGGGAGCTTTGTATAACAAGGTAATGCTGGCGGCACAGGATTTCTACAAGAAGCCCGGATTCTTAAATGAGACGACCCGGCTGGTGATCGCGTTCCTTGTGGCAGGCGTCATGGGGCTGGTCATGCCTTCCGTGCTTGGAAGCGGCGGCGGGCTGATCGAGGAACTGACGGCCGGAGAGATGGCGCTTGGACTTGCAGCAGCCACTTTTGTGGTGAAATTTCTTTTCTCAGCGGTGAGCTTCGGCTCAGGGGCGCCGGGCGGCATCTTCTTCCCTCTGCTTGTCCTTGGCGCTCTCCTTGGCGGGATCTTTGCCATGGCGGGAGTCGGGCTGTTCGGGCTGGACCCGGTGTATATCAATAACTTTGTGCTCCTGTCAATGGCGGGATTTTTCACGGCGATCGTGCGAGCACCCATTACAGGCATTATCCTGCTCTTTGAGATGTCCGGTTCCGTGAGCCAGATGCTGTCTCTTGCAATTGTATCCGTGGCGGCTTACATTACGGCTACGCTTCTGAAATCTGAGCCTATTTATGAGAGCCTTCTCGGACGGATCCTGGCGGGAAGAGGCGGGCAGAAGGAGAAGACTGCTCCGGCGGGCAGCCAGAAAGTGCTGAGCGAGTTCGTGATCATGGGAGGCTCTGTGTTAGAGGACCGTACGGTCATGGAGATCACCTGGCCCAACAACTGTCTGTTAGTCGCGCTGGAGCGCGGGGGGAAGGAGATGATTCCCAGAGGAAAGACGAAGCTCCAGGCCGGAGACAAGCTGACAGTCATGACAGATGAACGGGATGCGGGATATATACATGACAAAATGGAAAACTTATGTTATACTTCATTTTAGGTCGGCGGGAGCGGTATCTCACGCGCCCCGCACAGAGAAATCAAAGGAGCATACACAATGAAAAGAGTATTACTAAAGCTGAGCGGAGAAGCTCTCGCGGGAGATAAGAAGACCGGATTTGACGAGGCTACCTGTATCGGTGTTGCAGAACAGGTGAAGCGTCTGGTCGACGACGGCATCCAGGTCGCGATCGTGACAGGAGGCGGCAACTTCTGGAGAGGAAGGACCAGCGAGACGATCGACCGGACGAAGGCAGACCAGATCGGGATGCTGGCAACTGTGATGAACTGTATTTATGTATCAGATATCTTCCGCCATGTAGGGATGAAGACAGAAGTGTTCACGCCGTTTGTGTGCGGGGCGTTTACTTCGCTGTTTTCTAAGGACGCTGCGGTGGAGGCCCTGGAGAATGGCAAGGTCGTCTTTTTTGCAGGGGGCACAGGACATCCGTACTTCTCTACAGATACAGGGGCGGTCTTAAGAGCTATCGAGATTGAGGCAGACGCCATGCTTCTGGCTAAAGCAATCGATGGCATTTATGACAGTGACCCGAAGGTGAATCCGGAGGCAGTGAAGTACGATGAGATCTCCATTCAGGAAGTAATCGATAAGAAGCTGGCTGCTGTTGATCTGACAGCGTCCATCATGTGCCTGGAGAACAAGATGCCCATGCTGGTGTTCGGACTGAATGAGGAGAACAGCATCGTGGAGACCATGAGCGGCAATTTCACGGGTACGAAAGTCACAGTTTAATAGAAAGCCATAATAAGTGCAGGAGGGTTTACATCATGAATGAAAAAGTAACAGCATATGACGTGAAAATGACGAAGACGATCAACAACCTTGACGGAGAACTGGCAACGATCCGCGCAGGACGCGCCAATCCCCATGTGCTTGACAAGCTGACCGTAGATTACTATGGAGCGCCTACCCCGATCCAGCAGGTCGCGAACGTATCTGTGCCGGAGGCGCGCATGATCCAGATCCAGCCATGGGAGAAGAGCATGCTCAAGCAGATTGAAAAAGCAATCCTTACATCCGATATCGGTATTAATCCGACAAACGACGGAGCTTCTATCCGACTCGTGTTCCCGGAACTCACAGAGGAGCGCAGAAAAGAGCTGGCTAAGGATGTGAAGAAAAAGGGAGAGGCAGCGAAGGTTGCTGTCCGCAATATCCGCAGAGACGGAAATGTCGCGTTCAAGAAACTGAAAGGAACTGAGATCTCAGAAGACGGGATCAAGGATCTGGAGGACGAGCTTCAGAAAATCACAGACAAATATATTGAGAAGATTGACAAGATGGTAGAGGCAAAATCCAAAGAGATCATGACTGTATAATCCGATCGGGCAGAGACGGGAGAAGGGGGCTTTAAGGTGTAAGCCCCCTTTTGCATGAATATGCATGGATCCTGTTAAGAGCGGGATTTTATAAGGACCTAAAAGAAAAATTTGAGAGGAAAAAGAAGATGAAAGTACCTCAGCATATTGCGATCATATTAGACGGGAATGGCAGATGGGCAAAGGCAAAGGGAATGCCGCGGAATTACGGCCACGCCCAGGGAAGCAAGAACGTGGAGAGGATCTGCGAGGAGGCATGGCGGATGGGGATTAAATATCTGACTGTCTATGCTTTTTCCACGGAGAACTGGAGCCGTCCGGAGAACGAGGTGGCGGCGCTTATGACGCTGCTGCGTAATTATATGAAGACCTGTCTCAAGACAGCGGCGAAAAACGATATGAAGATCCGAGTGATCGGGGATATCGATCCTCTGGACGATGACATTAAGAAGAGGATACGGGAGCTGGAGACGGCTACTGTAAATAACGGAGGCTTGAATTTTACTATTGCCCTCAACTACGGCAGCAGGGATGAAATGACCCGAGCTGCAAGGAAAATGGCGCAGGACTGCGCGGACGGGAAATTAGATCCCGCGCAGATCGACGAGTCGGTATTTGAGTCTTATCTGGATACCCACGGCATCCCGGACCCGGACCTGATGATCCGTACCAGCGGGGAGCAGCGGCTGTCCAATTATCTGCTCTGGCAGCTTGCTTATTCAGAGTTCTATTTTACGGATGTGCCCTGGCCTGACTTTACGAAAGAAGAGCTGGTGAAGGCGATTGAGGAATTTAATCACAGGCACCGAAGATTCGGTGGTGTAGAGGAGGCGTAAACATGTTTAAGACGCGGCTGTTAAGTGGGATACTGTTAGTGGTTATTGCTCTTGTTACAGTGATCACGGGAGGTCCGCTCCTGTTCGGAGTCCTTCTCCTGATCAGCCTGATCGGGATGTCTGAGCTGTATAAAGTATTTGGGATCGAGAAGAAGCCCCCGGGAATCGTGGGGTACATCTTTGCGGTGCTGTATTATGGGCTGCTATATTTTGAGCCTCAGCTTCCCGGAGAGAAGCTGACCTGGTTCATGCTTCTTTTTATGGCATATCTGATCTGCCAGATGGCGGTGCTGGTGTTCGCTTACCCGAAATACAATACACAGCAGATTTTTGCCGCATTTTTCGGTGTGTTCTATGTGGCGGTGATGCTGTCATATATCTATCAGACGCGGCTTCTCGAAGGGGGCGTGTTCACGGTGTGGCTGGTGTTCATCTGCGCGTGGGGATGCGACACATGCGCATATTGCGTGGGAATGCTGATCGGGAAACACAAGATGGCCCCTGTTTTAAGTCCTAAGAAATCGGTGGAGGGCGGCATCGGCGGCGTTGTCGGGGCAGCGCTTATCGGCGTGCTCTATGCGCTTGCGATCAACCACTGGGGTTCGGCAGGAGCGGATTTGGTACAATATGCGGTCATCGGAGCAGCAGGCGGGGCAATCTCGCAGATCGGGGATCTGGCGGCGTCTGCCATCAAGCGTTACCACAATATCAAGGATTATGGAAAGCTGATTCCGGGGCACGGAGGGATACTGGACCGGTTTGACAGTGTCATCTTTACCGCGCCCATCATATATTATCTTGCGGTTCTGCTGTAAGCGGCGGGAACCGGCAGAAGGCATGCGGTTACAGTGCTTGAAGAGACATGCCAAGTGAAATGAGGTAGAAAAACTGATGAAGAAAATAGCTGTTCTCGGGTCAACAGGTTCCATCGGGACACAGACCCTTGAGATCGTAAGGACAAACAAAGATATAGAAGTGACAGCCCTCGCCGCGGGGAGCAATATCACCCTGTTGGAAGAACAGATCCGGGAATTCCGCCCCGGTCTGGCAGCCGTATGGGATGAAGAACGGGCAGCAGAGCTAAAAAGCCGGATCAGGGATATGGATGTGCAGGTTCTCTCAGGCATGGACGGACTGCTCGCCGTGGCGGCGGATCCTGGTGCTGAGATCCTGGTGACAGCCATTGTGGGGATGATCGGAATCCTTCCTACCATCGAAGCAATAAAGGCGGGGAAGGATATCGCGCTTGCCAATAAAGAGACATTGGTCACAGCCGGGCATATCATCATGCCCCTGGCAAAGGAGAACCATGTGTCCATCCTGCCTGTAGACAGTGAGCACAGCGCGATCTTCCAGTCACTGCAGGGCGGACAGGAAAAGGCTCTTCACAAGATACTGCTGACCGCTTCCGGCGGTCCTTTCCGGGGACGGAAGAGAGAAGAGCTTGCCAATATCCAAGTGGAGGACGCGCTGAAGCACCCCAACTGGGAGATGGGGAGGAAGATCACCATTGACTCGTCCACCATGGTCAACAAAGGGCTTGAGGTGATCGAGGCGAAATGGCTCTTCGGTGTCAGTGTGGATCAGATCCAGGTGGTTGTACAGCCTCAGAGCATCATCCATTCCATGGTGGAGTATGAGGACGGGGCAGTGATCGCCCAGCTCGGCACGCCGGATATGAAGCTGCCGATCCAGTACGCCCTCTATTATCCGGAACGCAGATACCTCCCGGGCGACAGGCTGGATTTCGGGACACTGTCCCAGATCACCTTTGAACAGCCTGACATGGAGACGTTCTACGGTCTGAAGCTGGCATACCATGCGGGAAGAGAAGGGGGAACCCTTCCGACCGTGTTCAATGCTGCGAATGAGCGCGCGGTCGCCTTGTTCCTTGACCGGAAGATCCGCTATCTCCAGATCCCGGAGATCATACAGGCCTGTATGGAAGCGCACAAGAATATAGAAGCTCCGGATGTGGAAACAATACTAAAGACAGAGCGGGAAACATATGAATTTATTAAAAACAGGTGGTAATACATGGGCATAATCATAGCGATCCTACTATTCAGTTTTATTATTATATTTCATGAGCTGGGACATTTTCTCCTGGCAAAGAAGAATGGCATTCGGGTGGATGAATTCTCTCTCGGGCTGGGTCCGACCCTGATCGGGAAGCAGATCGGGGAGACCTTCTTCTGCATCAAACTGCTTCCTTTTGGCGGAGCGTGCATGATGGGAGAGGACGACGCAGACGATATGTCTCCGGGCAGCTTCAACAGTAAGTCCGTGTGGGCGCGTATGTCGGTTATCGCGGGAGGACCGGTATTTAATCTGATCCTTGCGTGGATTTTCTGCATGATCCTTATCGGAGCCACAGGCTACCGGCCGCCGGTGATCGCGGAAGTTATGGAAGGATCTTCCGCGGAAGAACAGGGAATGCAGGCAGGAGATGTGATCAAAGAGGTTAACGGCCGGAATGTCCATATCTGGGATGACCTGAATCTGTACACGCTGACTCACGCGGATGAAACTCCTTTTGAAGTAGTGTATGAGCGTGACGGGCAGGAGTATACGGCAGAAGTGGAGCCAAGGGTACTGGAAGGCAGTGAGACTCCGCTCCTTGGCGTGGTAAGCGGCGAGATCGAGAAACCGGGAATATTCGGTTCCATGCAGTACGGTCTTTATAAGGTGAAATACTGGATCCATTATACCGTGGACAGTCTGAGGATGCTTGTGACAGGCCAGGCGGGACTTCAGGATCTTTCCGGTCCGGTCGGGATCGTCAATGTGGTGAGCGATGTATATGAATCAGCCGCTCCTGCAGGCATATGGGCGGTTTTTCTGAACATGCTGAATTTCGGCACGCTGCTGACTGCAAACCTTGGGATCATCAACCTTCTTCCGCTTCCGGCGCTGGATGGGGGAAGGCTTGTGTTCCTGATCATCGAAGCGGTCCGGAAGAAGAGAGTGCCGCCGGAGAAGGAAGGCATGGTGCATTTTGCAGGATTTGCGGCGCTGATGATCCTTATGGTGATCGTGATGTATAATGATATTATGAAATTGTTCTAAATTCCTGCGCCTGTATATATAATTAAAAAGATTATATATCAGATGCAGGAGACATCAATGGCACATATAAGAGCAATGCAGGAAGCGACTGAGAAAGGGCAGCTTCAGATTAATGTGACGTCCACTTCAGGCGGACGGCCTATTGCGGATGCGCGCATATCCATATCTTATACCGGAGTCCCGGAGAGAACACTGGAGAGAGTGGAGACGGATTCTTCCGGGCAGACGGAGGTGCTGGAACTGGACGCTCCTCCGGAAGAATGGAGCTTAGATCCGAATAATGAGAGACAGCCCTACTCAGAGTACACGCTGGATGTCAGCGCGCCGGGATTCGAGCCTGTCAGTATCGCGGGCACGGAGATACTGGCGAATGTAAAGGCAATCCAGAATGTCAGGATGAGGCCAAGCGATGTGGGCAGGGAAGAGGAAGAGGTATTCGTCATCCCTGCCCATACTTTATATGCGGAGTATCCGCCTAAGATCGCGGAGGATGAGATCAAGCCGGTAAATGAAACCGGGGAGATCGTCTTAAGCCGGGTTGTCGTACCGGAGTATATTGTGGTGCACGATGGATCCCCCAGGGATACGACGGCCGCGAATTATTATGTGAAATACAAGGATTATATCAAGAATGTGGCGTCCAGCGAGATCTATGCCACATGGCCTGCGAACACGATCCGGGCAAATGTGCTGGCGATCATGTCATTTACCCTGAACCGGGTCTACACTGAGTGGTACAGGAACCGCGGATACGATTTTACGATCACTTCTTCGACAGCGTTTGACCACAAATGGATCCCGGAGCGGAACTTTTATGATACAATATCCGTGATTGTGGATGAGCTTTTTGCTAATTATTTATCCAGGCCCAATGTAAGGCAGCCGATCCTGACCCAGTATTGCGACGGCAGACGGGTGACATGCCCGGACTGGATGACGCAGTGGGGGTCAAAGGAACTGGGAGACCAGGGATATTCGCCTATTGAGATCCTTCGATATTTCTATGGAGATGACATGTATATCAACTCGGCAGAAGAGATCTCGGGCATACCTGCGTCCTGGCCGGGGTATACTCTGGAAGAAGGATCCAGTGGAGAGAAGGTCCGGCAGATGCAGGAACAGCTTAATGTGATCGCCGGAGCATACCCGGCCCTTCCGAAAATCACTGCTGACGGGATTTACGGACCTGCGACAGCAGAGGCGGTGAGAGAGTTCCAGTCGGTTTTCGGCCTGCCTGTAACGGGGAAAGTAGATTATTCTACATGGTATAAAATATCAGAGATTTATGTAGGGGTGTCAAGGATCGCGGAGCTGACGTAATCTTCGGTCCCGGTATAAAAAGATACGATACGGCTGACGCCAGAGAAAGGTTCCGGGTGACCTGGGCAGAGAGGAGAAGTATGGCTGACAGAAGAAGGAGAAGAAGAAAGAAACACGCCAGGACTGCCGGCTGTCTGTGCGCTCTGGCAGTTTTGGCGGGAATAGGCGCTTTTGCGGCATATGCAGTGCCGTGGGCTTATAATGAATTCGGCGGCATGCTGAAAAATGTGATGGGCAGGGCGGCGGAAGAGGCGGTGAATGCTGTGGCAGAACAGGGAGCTGATTTCCCGGAGCTTACAGTTACTGTGGAGGAGGTGGAAGGGGACTTCTACTACCAGCAGCTCAGCGAAGCGGATCAGACCGTATACAGAGAACTGCTTCAGGGAGTGCAGGGGATGCAGGAATGTATTCTGCTCCATGCAGGAAGAGACGACCAGCCGGCAAGGGTGTATGAGTATCTCTTGTACGACCGTCCGGAACTGTTCTGGTGTGACGGCAGTTCCAGGATGACGGTCTACGACA
Source organism: Candidatus Mediterraneibacter stercorigallinarum (assembly GCA_019116185.1). Classification (GTDB taxonomy): domain Bacteria; phylum Bacillota; class Clostridia; order Lachnospirales; family Lachnospiraceae; genus Mediterraneibacter; species Mediterraneibacter stercorigallinarum. Next base: position 337 of record DXCD01000187.1, on the reverse strand, counting down.
GTTATACGGAATTTTATCCCGGTTACACATGTACTGCCCAGGTCCGGGAGCAGAGGCAGGCTGAGATCGACGCGGCAGCAGAAGCATGTATCAGTGGAACAGATGCCGGGGCTTCAGAGTATGAGCGGATCAAATATGTGTTTGAATATATTGTGAATACCGTGGACTATGATGAGAATGCCCCGGACAATCAGAATATTTACAGTGCCCTTGTGGGAAAAAGTTCTGTCTGCGCCGGGTATTCCAGAGCTGCCCAGTACCTGTTGGGAAAGCTAGGGATTGAAGCTGTCTACGTGGTGGGAAGTGTCGAGGGCCAGGGAGCTCATGCCTGGAATAT
>DXCD01000186.1 GCA_019116185.1 Candidatus Mediterraneibacter stercorigallinarum | reverse complement strand
TATCTCAAATTTATTTTATGAAGAATTGTTCTCTGATCATGGAATTTTGTCTCAGGATGATATAGATGATATATTGACCTGTTTGGTGGAGATGGGATTAAAACAGTATTCAACGCACTTTGTTTACCGTTATCTCAGAGACCGTGCAGCAGATGAGATAATGCGGCTTTGCAGGGCGTTGCCCATGACAAGTATGGAGACGTGTCAGGCTCTGATTAACAGAATGCTGGATGAAATAAAGATACAGGCCCCTTCCTTTTTTCACAAACTGCCTTTGTGCATAAAAGACGAAGAGGTTCAGCTGTTGTTTTTTCGGAAGTGTTTTGAGAGGGAGTGGATTTCTTCTGATTTCTTGCAGAGATGGTGTGAACTGTTGCTGAGAAAAGGCGCACCATGGGATGTTGCAGAAGAATATTCTCCGGCCTGGATTTTCAGGAAAGCCTGTGTGGAGCAGGGAGGGGACAGTGCTGCCTGGAGGATATGGGCGAAGATAGAGACACAAGAGAATAATGCCGGGGAGTATGCACGGGAAAATACGGCGAGATGGATCTATAGGGAAGCATGTTTGAATCGAGAAGTGGATAGTCACACATGGCTTGCGTGGGCAAAGCTTGAGGAACAAGAAGATAACATAGGAGAGTGTGAAAAGGAGAATACAGCGAGATGGATCTATAGGGAAGCGTGTTTGAAGCGGGAAGGGGATAGTGATGTCTGGCTTGCATGGGCGAGGCTTGAGGAACAAGAAAATAACATAGGAGAGTGTGAAAAGGAGAATACAGCACGGTGGATATACAGACAGGCGTGTATGAATCATGATGGAAAGGCTAGTGTATGGTTTGCGTGGGGAAGGCTAGAAGAACAACAGAATAATATGGGAGAGTATGAAAAGAAGAATACAGCGAGATGGATCTATAGGGAAGCATGTTTGAAACGGGGAGTGGATAGTAGTGTGTGGCTTGCGTGGGGGCAGCTGGAGGAACGAGAGAATAACCCAGGAGAGTATGAGAGAGAGAATACAGCGAGATGGATCTATAGGGAAGCATGTTTGAAACGGGGAGTGGATAGCAGTGTGTGGCTTGCGTGGGGACAGCTGGAGGAACGAGAGAATAATATAGGAGAGTGTGAAAAGGAGAATACAGCACGGTGGATATACAGGCAGGCGTGTATGAATCATGATGAAAAGGCTAGTGTATGGTTTGCGTGGGGACGGTTAGAAGAACAACAGAATAATATGGGTGAGTATGATCAGGAGAATACAGCAAGATGGATTTTACATGAGGGAATTAAAAGATTCCCCAATGATGGTTCGTTATACTCTTTATATTCGAATTTGGAACTGATTCATCATTCACCTGAGCGAGCCAGAGATATTTTGCGAAAGTATGTGCTGTATAATAATCGAGCAATAAACAATCTTGCTATTTTAGAATATTATAATGGAAATATTGATTCTGATAATGAATATTGTACAGTAAAATTAGTAAAAAAAATGGAGGCGGCACAAGAAAAAACATTAGGTTCAATTCTATATTTATATTATTGTTCTCTTCTTTTGGGAAGAAAAGAAGAGGCGAAGCATTATTATAGACAGATTCAGCAGCATCCGGATTATGACTCTATAGATAATACATGGATAAAAGAGTATATTTGCCTGTGCAAGAAAGCTGTAATAGGAGAAAGTGACACAACAGAAATTCCAGAAATTTTCAACAAAAAAGATCATCATATTTATTGACATATGTTCATTATAGAGTATACTTGTAATCAGGAGCATATATACTCAGGTCTTGATGTTCGGTTATTGCGCAGGAAAGAAAGGAGGTATTTTATGCCCAGGCCGCAGAAACAGCGCTGCATCTGTTCCCTGCCCCGGATCAGAGAATTTGCCCCTCAGGACGGCGAGGCGTCCGGCGGTATCAATCTTACATATGACGAATATGAAGTGATCCGTCTGCTGGACTATATGCAGATGACCCAGGAGCAGTGTGCCCGGAGGATGGGGATTTCCCGCCCGACAGTGACGCGGATCTATGAGGAAGCCCGCCGGAAGATGGCGGACATGCTTACAAATGGCAGGACGCTTACGATCGGCGGGGGCGATGTCTATGTCTGCCCGGCAGTCCGTCCGGAATGCGCCGGCGAGGAGTATTGCTGTCACAGGAACCTGTAACTTAAAGTGATCGTGTTGAAAAGAAAGGAAAGAGCCAGAAAGATGAAAGTACTCATTATCGGCGGTGTCGCGGCCGGAACAAAGACTGCGGCAAAATTAAAAAGAGAAGACAGGAGCATTGAGGTGACTGTCATAACTAAAGATCAGGATATTTCTTACGCGGGATGCGGGCTGCCCTATTATGTGGGCGGATTTATCGAGAGCAGGGAAGAGTTGATCGTGAATACTCCGCAGAAATATTCCGGGCTGACCGGGGTGGAGGTGCGTACAGGCAAAGAGGCCGTGGCGGTTGACCCGGCGAAGAAAGAAGTGACGCTGAGAGACGTGCGGACAGGAGAAACTGAAGCCTGTCCTTACGACAAGCTGGTGATCGCGACGGGAGCTTCCGCGGCAGAGCTGCCCATTGAGGGCAGAGACCTTCCGGGCGTGTTCAAGATGCGGACCCCGGACGACGCGGAGAATATCCGCACATACGCGGAGACGAACAATGTGAAGAAAGCAGTTGTGATCGGCGCGGGATTCATCGGTCTGGAGGCGGCAGAGAACCTTCATGCCAAGGGGATCAATGTGACGGTGATCGACTTTGCGTCACAGGTGCTGCCGAACATCCTTGATCCGGAGATGGCGGCGTATGTGAAGAAGCATCTTCTGAATTCCGGCATCCGCGTGATCACGGGAACCAGCGCGGAGCGGATCCTGGGCACGGACAAAGTAACAGGGGTTAAGACGTCAGCCGGGACGCTTTCCTGCGAGATGCTGATCATGGCGGCAGGAATCCGGCCGAATACGGCATTTCTTGAGAATACGGGGATCGAGATGTTCAAGGGGACGATCCTTGTGGACGGACAGATGAAAACCAGCCTGGAAGATGTCTACGCGGCGGGCGACTGCGTGATGGTGACGAACCGGATCACAGGGAATCGCCAGTGGTCACCCATGGGATCTTCGGCAAACCTGGAGGGCCGGACTCTGGCGCAGGTGCTTGCAGGAGCGCAGAAGACCTATCCGGGTGTTCTTGGAACCGGAGTTGTCAAACTGCCGGGGCTCAATGTGGGACGTACCGGGTTGACAGAGGCGCAGGCAAGGGAAGCGGGATATGATGTAGAGACTGTGCTCGTGCCCACGGATGATAAGGCCCACTATTACCCGGATGCCTCTTTCTTTATCACCAAACTGATCGCGGACCGGGCCACAAGAAAGCTCCTTGGAGTGCAGGTGTTCGGACCGGGCGAGGTGGACAAGATGGTGGATATCGCTGTCATGGGCATCAATATGGGAGCAGTCCTCGAGGACTTTGAGAATGCGGATTTCGCCTATGCGCCGCCATTCTCCACAGCGATCCATCCGTTCGTGCAGGCAGTGTACGTGCTGATGAACAAGCTGGACGGTACATTCGTCAGCATGACGCCGGCAGAGTACGCGGCGGGCGAGGCGGAAGGATACCGCGTGGTTGACGTGCAGCCCGAGCCGGCGATCCGCGGGGCGTTCTTTGTGAACCTGGCAAAAGTAAACGGAGAGATTGAGGGGCTGGACAAGAAGGAAAAGATCCTCCTTGTCTGCGCGAAAGGCAAGAGGGCATATTTCCTCCAGAACCGGATGAGATACTATGGGTATGAGAATACGGTTGTCCTGGAGGGAGCGACATTCTTTAATGATGTGAAAGTGAAAAATGCGGAAACCGCTGTTTCGAAAGAAGAAGAGACAAGGGTAAAAGCGCTTGGCTTCCTGAAGGATAAGAGAACGCCGGATAAATTCAACGGGCGCGTCATCACAAGGAACGGCAAGATTACCGCGGAAGAAGCAAGGGTGATCGCTGAGGCGGCAGAACGTTTCGGAAGCGGAGAAGTCACCATGACCTCGCGTCTCACAATGGAGATCCAGGGCGTTCCGTTCGACAACATCGAGCCGCTCAGGGAATATCTTATGCAGGCAGGGCTTGAGACCGGCGGAACAGGCTCGAAAGTGCGCCCGGTCGTATCCTGCAAGGGGACCACATGCCAGTACGGTCTGATCGATACCTTTGCATTGTCAGAAGAGATCCATGAGAGATTCTATCACGGATACCGTGACGTCAAGCTGCCGCACAAGTTCAAGATCGCGGTAGGCGGCTGCCCGAACAACTGTGTGAAACCGGATCTGAACGACTTAGGCATTATCGGACAGAGAGTGCCGCAGATCGATCTGGAGAAATGCCGCGGATGTAAAGTCTGCCAGGTTGAGAATAACTGTCCGGTCAATGTGGCGAAGCTTGTTGACGGGAAGATCACGATTGACGAGAATGCGTGCAACCACTGCGGACGCTGTGTGGGCAGGTGCCCGTTCCACGCGGTCGAAGATTATACCAATGGTTACCGGATCTATATCGGAGGACGCTGGGGAAAGAAAGTGGCGCAGGGAAGATATCTGGATAAAGTGTTTACGGACAAAGAAGAAGTCCTTTCCATTGTGGAGAAGGCGATCCTTCTGTTCCGCGAGCAGGGAATCACGGGAGAGCGTTTTGCCGACACCGTGGCAAGACTCGGGTTCGGGAACGTGCAGGAACAGCTGCTCTCCGATGATCTGCTGGCGCGGAAAGAAGAGAATATAAAGGCCCAGAAACATCTGAAAGGCGGGGCAACCTGCTGATAAAATAAGGTGCGGATATATGGATCTGATCTACAGGCGGATCTGCCGGATGAACATCCGGCAGGACCGCCTGTTTTCGTGAGAAATACAGGCAGCGGCTGACAGAAAAAAGTGAATATCGTTATATAAAATTCTATGATATTACAAGAAATAAATGGCAGAAGCAAGGTATAATAATTCTAACAACTTGCAATTTAAGATGCGAATAGTCCCGCAATTTAAAGCTGATGACAGAAAACAGTGCGTGCAGCTGTTTGGTTAAGGACAGGCGGAAACAGCCTGCAAATATACAGCGGGTTGTTCGGAAAGCGGGGCGGACAGCTTGAAAGGAGGAGAAGGGTAAAGTTGAAAGGAAAGAAGAAAATACTGGGATGGGTTCTCAGTACAGCAATGGTGGTGACAGGCATCATGCCCGTCAATACCCTGGCAGCGGAGCCCGGTGAGGAAGAGCCCGGGCAGCCGGCGCTGCGGATGTGGTATGATTCTCCGGCGACAGACTGGGAGAGCGAAGCGTCCCCGCTGGGGAACGGATTTATGGGCGCCATGATTTTCGGAGGAGTGGACAGTGATCAGATCCTGATCAATGAGCATACACTCTGGTCCGGCGGTCCGGGAGCGGATCCGGATTATGACGGCGGCCATAATGACAATACGTCCGAGGAGAACGCGGCAAATCTGAAGCGGGCGCAGGAACTGCTTCAGGATGAAGTGACCGCATTTACGGAAAACAATTCCGCTTACATTGATGAAAGCACCGGCCAGGTGATTTCCAGCAATTTCAATGAATCATCAGAAGTGCGGAATCTGATCAACTCCCTGAAAGGGGACAAAACGAATTTCGGACACTATCAGCAGCTGAGTAATATTATGATTACGAATACGCCTGCTGCAACAGTAACTCCGATCCATGTTGAGTCCAACTCCGCAAATGCGGACAGTGAAAATCAGCAGTATCAGGAAGGACCGGAGAAGGCATTTGACAACAACCTGGATACGAAGTGGTATTCGACCGGCGGCCTGAGCGGCGACGCGCAGCAGGAGTTCCCGGCATGGGTTACCGTGGAGTACGAGGAGCCGGTCACAACATCCCAGTATGCCATTGTATCAGGCAATGACACTCCCGCCAGAGACCCGAAAGCGTGGAACCTGTACGGGTCAAATGACGGGGAAGAGTTCGTGCTGCTTGACGCGCAGACAGATGTCGCGTTCAGCAACAGAATAGAAACAAAGTATTTTCCGCTGGACGAGGAGGTTTCCTATAAGTATTACAAGTTTGAAGTGACGGGGCTCTACGGGGACGCCGGCGGATGTCAGATGCAGGAGGTTATTATCAACGCGCCGTCAGATGAGGCGAGCGATTATACCAATTATGTCCGCGCTCTGGATCTGGATACGGCTGTTGCCACTGTGGATTATACGATTGATGAGACCAATTATCACAGAGAGTATTTTGTGAGCAATCCGGGCAATGTCATGGCAGTCCGCCTGACGGCAGACCAGGAAAACAGCATCACAAAATATTTCAGCATCACGACTCCCCAGACAAAGGCAGAAATTACTGCTGAAGGGGATACGATTACCCTGACCGGCACACCGGCGGACCATGGCGAAGACGGGCTGCATTTTGCGCAGCAGGTCAAAGTCATCCTTCCGGGAGACGGCGAGATGAAAGCGGACGAAAACGGCGGAATCCTTGTAACTGACGCGGATGAAGTCCTGCTCCTTATGAGCGCGGGAACGAATTACCAGCAGTGCATGGATGACAGCTATGATTATTTCTCTGACGAGGATCCTCTGGACGGAGTGAAAGAGCGGATCGCCGCTGCGGAAGAGAAAGGATATGAGGCTCTGAAGGAAGAGCATATTGCAGATTATAAATCCCTGTATGACAATGTAAAACTGAATCTGGGCAGCAATGTGCCGGACAAGGCTACAGACGCCCTGCTGGCAGGATATAACGGAAGATCCGCGGATCCGAACACAGCAGAAGAAGATCTGTATCTGGAGACCATGTATTATCAGTTCGGCAGGTATCTGATGATCTCATCCTCAAGAGAAGGCTCACTGCCCGCCAACCTCCAGGGAATCTGGGCCAACGGGCTGAACCCGCCGTGGGATGCGGATTATCACACGAATATCAACGTGCAGATGAATTACTGGCTGGCAGAGCAGACGAATCTGTCAGAGTGCCATGAACCGCTGATCCGGTATATCAACAGCCTTGTTCCGAGAGGCTCGGAGACAGCGAAGAAGGTGTTTGGCGAGGATACACGCGGCTGGACCACGTTCCATGAGAATAATATCTGGGGCAATACAGCTCCTGCCGTATCGGACGCGTTCTTTACCCCGACGGCAGCGGCTTGGCTGTGCCAGGATATCTGGGAAGTATATGCGTTTAACTTAGATGAGGAATTCCTCGCAGAAAACTATGACACCATGCTGCAGTCAGCGATTTTCCTGGTTGATATCCTTGTGGAAGACGAGAGAGACGGCACGCTGGTAGTCAGCCCGTCCTATTCTCCGGAGCACGGACCGTACTCCCTGGGCAGCACGTTTGACCAGGCGGTTGTGTGGGATATCTTCAATAATGTAATACTGGCAAGCGAAGTGCTGGGCAAGGAAGATACTCCGGAAGTTCAGGAAATCAAGACTGCATTTGAAAATCTTTCCGGACCGAAGATCGGTCTTGCCGGACAGTTCCAGGAGTGGAAGGACGAGACGACCATGGATATCACCGGAGACGGCGGACACAGACATGTGAACCATCTCTATGGCCTGCATCCGGGCAAGCAGTTCGTGGCCGGAAGAAGTGAAGAAGACGACCAATACATAGAAGCAATGAAGGAGACTCTGAACACCCGCGGGGACGGAGGAACCGGATGGAGCAAGGCTTGGAAGATTAATTTCTGGGCGCGCTTAAGAGATGGCGACCATGCGCATAAGATGGTGGAGGAACAGTTAAAAGAGTCCACGCTGACGAATCTGTTTGACACCCATCCGCCGTTCCAGATCGACGGTAATTTCGGGGCGACAGCAGGTATGACAGAGATGCTGCTCCAGAGCCAGGGCGACTCCATAGACCTTCTGGCGGCGATGCCGGCTGACTGGGATGCAGGAAGCGTGACCGGGCTTAGGGCGCGCGGCGACGTGACTGTGGATATGACATGGCAGCGCTCCACATTGACCGGAGCAGTGCTTACCGCAGGCACGGACGGCGAACTGAAAGTCAGAGGAGAGAATATCGGCACTTCCACACTGACAGATTCCAATGGAAATGCAGTGGAATACACGAAAGTGGATGCAGATACCATTACATTTGACGCGGCAGCAGGCACAAGCTACACGATCAGCGAGATCCGCAATGAAGAGGGCGTGGCGCAGGCAAGAGAAGATCTTCAGGAACTGATCGCGACGGCACAGGAAAAGCTGGATGCAAGATCACCTGAGGATGAGATCTATGATGAAGGCGCGAACAAAGCCCTTGAAGAAGCGATCAAGACAGCACAGGCTGTACTGGATTCTGGTACACAGGATTACTTCGTACTCACTGACGCGGTCAGCGCTCTCCAGGAAGCCATCAATGATTTTGACGACGCATATAACATCGCGTTGTCTGTTTCACCGGCGAGCGGCATTTACGACGGAGGCATGACCGTGAAAGTGGAATGTGCAAGCAGTATCGTGGATATCCGCTATACGATCGACGGCAGCGAGCCAACGGCGGACTCTCCGAAATATTACAACGGCATTGTGCTTCCGTACGGGATCAGCACTGTAAAAGCAGCGACATTCCTTGGAGATAAACAGATCAATGACACGGTTACAATTGAGTACATGGTAAACGATGACAATAATCTTGCCCTTGGAAGAAGCATATCCGTGACACAGGGAACAAATGTCATCAGCGGATACGGGCCGGAGAAGTCCGTGGACGGCGATGCTTCAACACGTCTGGCGACGAACGGCTCGGGAGCCGGAGTTGAGATCGACCTTGGAAGCGCTGTGGAAGTGAGCGCAGTGTCCATTGACCAGTTTGTGGAGAACTATCAGACGACCAGGATCCAGGAATATACGGTAGAGTATTGGGATGGAGAGAACTGGGTAGAATGTGACCATGTCCGGAATGACGTAAAAGAGGCGGATAATATTATCTTCAACAATGACCCGGATAATAATCCGACCCAGCACGCGTACATGGGATCCACATTTGATCCGGTGACCACTTCAAAGATCCGCATCAATATGACCGGAGGCGAAGTGAGTATCTGGGAGATCGGCGTGTACGGCAATGTGCCGGCTGTTGACAGGACAGCCCTGGAACAGGCGATCCTGGACGCAGAGTCCATTGAACTGGACGGATATACAGAGGAATCTGTGAAGGCCCTTCAGGAAGCATTGGCACATGCGAAAGAAACTGCTGAGAATGACGCGGCAGCCCAGGAAGATGTGGATGCAGCGGCAGCTGCTCTGAACCAGGCGATCGCAGGTCTTGTATCTGAGTCAGGCGAGGACCAGGCAGTCAGCAAGAAAACTCTGGAGTACTTCCTGAACAGCGCGAAAGAGCACGTCGCAAACGGTGATGTGGACAACTGCGTGGAATCCGTGCAGAAGCTCTTTGAGGAAGCGATCGCAGAGGGCGAGGCCGTGATGGCGGATGCGGATGCCACACGAGACGAAGTTATGAATGCCACGATCAAGCTGGTCAAAGCGATCCATGCGCTGGATATGCAGGCAGCGGACAAGACAGACCTTGAGATGGCAGTGGAGCTGGGCGATATGATCGACCTGAGCAAGTATGTGGAAGCAGGACAGCAGGAATTCACTGACGCCCTTGCAGCGGCGAAGGAAGTGCTGGCAGACGGCGACGCAATGCAGGGAGATGTTGACGAGGCCTGGGATGCACTGGTGACAGCCATGGAGAACCTGAGGCTGAAAGCCAGCAAGGACGCCCTGGAAGACCTTCTCAATGAAGCGGCGGGACTTGACCTGAGCCGGTATACAGAGGAATCCGCGGCAGTATTCCGCGCGGCGCTTGCATCCGCGCAGGCGGTATTTGCAGACGAGACTTTATCCGAAGCGGATCAGCAGAAAGTGGATGATGCGGCAGCTGCCTTGAAAGCGGCAAAAGACGGCCTGGTCGCGAAAGCGGACGGCTCCGGTGAAGGAAATGAAACCGGAAACGGAAGCTCTGCGAACAAGGCTGCAAAGACCGGCGATACTGCCCCGATTGCAGGATGGATGCTCCTGATGATCGGAACAGGCGCGGCAGCACTGGCAGTATATAGAAAAAGAATAAAATTATAAACAGCCCGAGCGGATCCGAAGCGCTGTCCGCTGAGCTGGGGAAGAGGGACAGATTCCATCGAAGACTTCAGGAAACTTCTGAATATTGCAAAACAATTTCAACTTTAAAGGTTACCAGAAAAGCAGGAAAAGCCGCCGTGCATGATTTTTGCCCGGCGGCTTTAAAAATGTTAATTTGTCAATATACGGCAGTTTTTGTCATTTTCATAATCTTTATGTATTCCGTCGTCATCGTAAAGAAAATATTCAGCTCCGGCATATCCAAGCATCCGGAGATGTTCCGTATCTATTTCGTCCACACATTCAGCTGTGTCTGCAACAGGGATACATTTCCCTTTTCGTACAAACAGCGGAATTTCGTTGAGGGCGATATCCACATAGTGGATGCCCTGCTCAAGGACTTCTTCGCTGATGTCCCCGCCCGGCAGAAACTTGATGAATATCATCTCTTCCGGCAGATATACATATCTTCCTCTGCCGTTCTGCTCATATACAGGGGCAATCATGATCTCGTTTCCAATCATGAGCTGGTCTTCAACGCGCGCTGCCATCTTATCTTCCGGATAGACGAAAGCAAGAGGCTTAAAATACAGGTCATCACTAAGCGCTGCTTTCATGTATTCACTGTAAAGATAGGGCAGCAGGCGGTACCGCACGCCAATCACATGGCGGAAATCCTCAATATTTTCAAACTGATAGCATTCCTGTTCCCTTGTGCCCAGAGCAGAATGATTCCGCATAAGCGGGGTGAACACGCCCAGCGCAAGGAAACGGAGCAGCAGTTCCCGCGTTGTGTCCGAGCCGAATCCTCCAAGGTCAGCACCGATATAGAGGAAGCCGCACATATTCAGGGAGGGCATCATCTTAAGGTTCAGGAGCAGGTGGGCCCACCAGGATTTGTTATCCCCTGTCCAGACGCCGCCATACCGGTGCATCCCGATGTAAGAAGAGCGGGAGAACATGAGAAAACGCCGGTCAGGATCAATCCTTTCAAAGGCCTCGCACGCGGCGCGCGTCATGTTGAATCCGTATAGATTGTGCACCTTGTCATGCCGTACCTTTTTCCCGTTTATATTGTGATAAAATCTCCGGTAATCCTCCGGGCTGTTGGCAAGGCTCTGCAGCTTATCGCCCATCTGCCATACGCCAACCTCCGTTGAGCCGCTGTCCCGGGTGTCCTCTTCCGCTGATCCGCTGTCCTGCGGCGCCTCTTCCGCTGAACTGCTGTCCCACCGGGCTCCGCCGCTTTCTGCGAACTGTTTTGCAAGAGCCCTGGCTTCTTCAAGCCCTTCTTTTGAGTAGAAGATGGCAGGCTCGTTCATGTCATTCCAGAATCCCTCAATGCCCTGATCTGTCAGGAAGCGGTATTTATCGCCGAACCATTTCCGGGCATCCGGGTTCAGAAAATCCGGAAAATGGGTATCGCCGGGCCACACAGCGGCGACAAAATCGCTTCCGTCTTCTCTCTGGCAGAAATAACGGCTCCTCACGCCTTCTTCGTAGACAGAATATCCTTCCTCGATCTTTACGCCCGCGTCAATGATCGGGATGAGACGGATATGCTCCTGTTTCATCTCGCGGACAAAATCAGAGAAATCCTCAAATTCACTGCTCAGCGTAAAATCCTTATAAGAATCCATATAATCGATATCCATGTAAATCATATCAAGGGGAACATGGTTTTCCCGATGACCTGCCGCTACCCGGCGGAAGTCTTCTTTTGTTTTATACTGCCAGCGGCTCTGTCCGAAGCCAAATGCGAATTTCGGCGGGATATAGCTCCTGCCGATCATGCGGCGGAACTGCTTTACAATATCATAAGGCGAATCCCCGCTGATAACGTACAGGTTTAAGTCCGCATTTTCACAGGAAACACTCAGCGTATCCATCCTTGTGTATCCGATATCAAATGTCAGCCGGGCCGGATAGTCGAAGAACAAGCCGAAATTCTGTTCCCCTGCAATGACAATGAAATTGTGCGCCCCATAGAGAGAGCGCTTGTCCTCGGTGTGGTTCGGGTCATCCGTGCAGTCGCTGATATAGCAGTATCCCCGTTTGTTGATGCCCCGGTTCGCTTCGCCGAGACCGTACACAATATCATCTTCACCCATGATGCAGGTAAATGTAAACCCGTCCCGCGTGCTGACAGTTCCATATCCCGGAACTCCGCTCTCTGCCGGGATGTCAAGCGTCACGGCATCTGTCCGGAAGGGAGAGCCGTAAATATATTTCTGTATCATGCCATTACCTCCTCGTATCAGTCAGATCAAGAACAGCCTCAAAAGTGCGGTGACTGTTCATGAGATTGATTATATTGCATTTTGGCGGGGGAATCTTGTACGATACTGTCCGATATTTGCATAATACTGTCAATCTGGATTTGTCGGGGAGACAGACAGAGATATAACGTCCGAAAACCGGCGCTCATCTTAAGACGTATTCGTGGCGGGCGGGGATGCGGCTCTGGTTCCGGCTCCGTAATCTGGGAAATTCTAAACGGCAGGGAGTGCGGCTAAGGACAATTGAAGAGCGGACGATTCGGCTTCGCCTCAGGCATCCGCTCATCAATTAACGCCGCCCTCCCTGCCGTCAAGAATTTCCAACAGATTACTCCAAGTCACCGCCGCCGCATCCCCGCCCGCCACGAAAGGCTCTTGAAATAGGGCTGCGGTTTTCTGCTTTCATCCGGTCGGCAGCCCCCGCGGACAAATTCAGGATTCTAGAAGCGGGTCCGAACGGAACGCTATCTACAACCCAAAGCTTTCATTCCGCCGGAACAACATCGATTTTTTTTAAATCTCCAGTACTCCATAATCCTTTATTCACAGAACTTCCGGCAGAAATAAAACATCTGTTTCTCCAATATAGATCCCCTTTCACCCCACCTTTGAAATCCTGCGTTTGCGGCGAGACTTTCCGATTGGATGCATCCAGAAAACAGCAGAGCGTCTTTTCGAAAACCTTTCGGGGATGGGAATGTGTGGATTCGGTGACTTGGAGGAATCCGTTGGAAAGTGTTAAGGGAAGGGAACACGGTTAAAAGCAATTTTCAGAGCAGGCAACTCCGCTTTGCGTCAAACAATCCTGCTCTGAAAATTAACACCGCGTCCCCTTCCCTTAACACTTTCCA
>DXCD01000185.1 GCA_019116185.1 Candidatus Mediterraneibacter stercorigallinarum | reverse complement strand
AAAGAACAAACGGCTTTCTGCACATTTCTATCTCTTTATTCATTTTTACTCATTGCAATTTTAGTTCCAAAATAGTACCACGGAGCATATGATAAGCCGGGAAACCCAGTGTTTATGCGGTCTCCCGGCTCTCTGTTTACTATTCAAACTCTATCGTCCCCGGCGGCTTACTGGTCAGATCATACATTACCCGATTAACCCCGCGGACCTCATTTATAATCCTGCTCATCACCTTATTGAGCACCTCATACGGGATCTCCGCCGCCTCTGCGGTCATGAAGTCCACCGTATTCACAGCTCTCAGCGCCACTGCATAGTCATAGGTTCTCTCATCTCCCATGACGCCAACGCTTCTCATATTCGTAAGTCCTGCAAAGTACTGTCCGATGCTCCGTTCCAGCCCTGCGTTTGCGATCTCTTCTCTGTAGATTGCGTCCGCCTCCTGGACGATCTTCACCTTCTCGGCAGTCACCTCGCCGATGATACGGATGCCAAGCCCCGGTCCCGGGAACGGCTGACGGAATACAAGGTGTTCCGGAAGCCCCAGCTCCAGCCCTGCCTTGCGGACTTCGTCTTTAAACAGGTCGCGCAGCGGTTCGATGATTTCTTTGAAATCAACATAGTCCGGCAGTCCTCCCACGTTGTGATGGGATTTGATCACAGCGGACTCGCCGCCCAGGCCGCTCTCCACGACGTCCGGGTAAATCGTGCCCTGCGCCAGGAAATCCACGGCGCCGATCTTCTTTGCCTCTTCCTCGAATACACGGATGAATTCCTCGCCGATGATCTTACGTTTCTGCTCCGGTTCTGTCACGCCCGCGAGCTTGCTGTAATATCTCTCCTGCGCGTTGACGCGAATAAAGTTCAGGTCAAAGTCGCCTTCCGGTCCGAATACGGCTTCCACTTCGTCTCCCTCGTTTTTGCGGAGAAGGCCATGATCTACAAACACGCATGTCAGCTGTTTTCCGATTGCCCTGGAAAGAAGGCCTGCTGCCACGGAAGAATCCACGCCGCCGGACAATGCCAGCAGTACCTTGCCGTCTCCTACTTTCTCGCGGATCGCTTCAATGGAGCTCTCCACAAATGCGTCCATCTTCCAGTCCCCGGCGCATTCGCATACATTCTTCACGAAGTTGTTGATCATCTTTGTTCCCTCTGCGGTGTGGAGCACCTCCGGATGGAACTGGATCGCGTACAGCTGCTCTGCCTCATTCTCTGCCGCTGCCACCGGACAGTCCGCTGTGTGCGCAGAGATCTCGAATCCCGGCGCCACCTGCGCGATATAGTCAAAGTGGCTCATCCAGCAGATCGTCGGGGTAGACACATCTGCAAATACCTTAGATGATGTTTTATCTATCAGGACTTCTGTCTTTCCATACTCTCTGACATCTGCCTTCTTCACTTCACCGCCCAGCACATGCATCATAAGCTGCGCTCCGTAGCACAGTCCGAGCACCGGGATGCCCAGCTTGAACAGCTCGTCCGTGTAAGTCGGAGAGTCCGGCAGATAGCAGCTGTTCGGCCCGCCGGTCAGGATGATCCCCTTGGGGTTCATTTCCTTGATCTTCTTGATATCCGTTTTGTAAGAATAAATCTCACAGTACACATTACATTCTCTCACCCGCCTAGCGACAAGCTGATTATACTGCCCGCCGAAATCGAGTACGATCACTAATTCATTCTTCAACGTCTTCCTCCTGTAAAATACGGTCCTTCCGCTGTAACCTGAGCTTTGGACCGCTTTTTCTTATGTATCCATTATAGTGGAGCGCACCTTGTTTTACAAGCATTTCTTGGTGCTGCCGGTCAGCCATTAAGCCAGACCATTTTTCGGCCATTATTGATAAATAATCTGCTGATCATTATACGGATTACTCCACTGATCATTATATAGAATGAATCAGCTTCCACTTCCCTGATTTATATCGGAGTGTCATGCACACAGCCCTGACGAGCCAGTCAATAAACATGGCAAACCACACGCCGAGCACTCCCAGCCCCAGATATCCTGCCAGCACATAACTGAAGACGATCCTGAAGGTCCACATGCTTGCCAGTGAAATCACCATGGTGACCTTCGCATCGCCGGCCGCCCGCAGTGTGGACGGAAGCATAAAGGAAATAGGCCAGATCACACATGCGCTTGCGCAGTGCCAGTACATAATCGTGCGGGCTGTCTGCGCGGTGATGTCCGACAAGCTGTACGCCCAGAGTATCAGAGGAATTAAAAGCAGTACAATAATATTAACAGCCCACATGGACACATACCCCAGCCGGATCAGTTTCTTTGTGTAATATTCAGCCTGCTCATAATCTCCAGCCCCCACGCACCGGGCAATGACCGCTGTCACCGCCAGATTAATGGCAATTCCGGGAAGCACCTGAAAATTCGCCACTGCGTTGCACACTGCATTCGCAGCGATTGCATATGTGCCAAAGGTGGACACCAGGCTGAGCACGATGATCTTCCCCAGCTGAAACATGGAATTCTCCAGGCCATTGGGAATACCGATGCCGAGGATCCGCCTGACCATTGGCCATTCCGGTCTGTACCGAAATGTTTTTTCAATATGGACAACATTCTTCTCTTTGCAAAGCAATATAATAATCAGCACCGCGGCCGTGATACGAGATACCAAAGTCGGGATCGCAACCCCTTCTGTCCCTCTGTGAAATCCATAGATTAGAATTGCATTCCCAGCCACATTGACCACATTCATGACCATCGCGACCTGCATGGAAACCCTGGAATTTCCCATAGCCCGGAAAACCGCCGCCCCGGCATTATACAGTGCAATAAAAGGGATTGATGCCGTGACGATCATCAGATAGATATCAGCGTGTCTCATGACATCCGCGTCGATCTGCCCGAACACAACATGCAGGACAAACCATTTGCCACAGTAAATGATAACCATGATCACAACTGCCACAATCGTTGTAAACCACACCAGCTGAGTCGCTGCCCTGGAAGCCTGCTTCTCATTCTTCTGTCCGAGATACTGTCCTGATATGACTGCCCCGCCGGTAGCAAGAGCAGCGAAAAGATTTGTAAACAGGACCATAATATTATCCACCAGCGAAACGCCTGATACCGCCGCTTCCCCTACGCTGGCCACCATGACCGAGTCAGCCATGCCCACCAGTACGGCGAGGAACTGTTCCACGATCAAAGGAAGGATCAGCGCTGCAAGCGCCTTGTTATCAAACAAAAGCCGCTCTTTTTCTATTATCCTTTTCTTTCCCATATGCCCATTCCTTCTCACTTTAATTCCGGTTCTCTTTAATTCCGGTCTGCCCGGAAAACTTCCCGGATATCTTGTTAAACCGGACATTTTGTTAAGATGGAAACCGTCTTGTGACACGCTCCCTTTAAATATTGTGTAAGCGCTTACCCACCATTATACGCCGGGGACGAATTATCCTCAAGAGTAATATATCCATTTCTGAAATAATTTTAACTTTCTCGGTCTGTATACGCAAAATTCCCGGCATATGATCCATACACCGGGAATTCTGCGGGCGAAACAATTCCGCCCTTTATTACTCTATTAATATTTCAAAATCATGCCGCATACTTCAGGAGCTCTGTTTTCAATTCCTGGCAGTCTCCGGTATGCATCTTCAAATCCAGTATACTGTTGAGCCCAAGATGCATAATCCCAAGCAATGATTTTGCGTCTACAATTACTCTGCCCCTGCTCACATCAATATCGAAGTCATACCTGGACACAGTCTTTACGAACTCAACGATCTCGTCCGGAGTTTTGAACGTAAGTTTCATTTCGCTCATTATTCATCTCACCTCTTTTGTCGTATTCCCTGCTGCCGCCGCTGCGGCTGCACAAAATTTCCCGGCGCTTCCAGCTGCCGCCATCAATACTACCACATTTTTCCTTGTTGGAAAGGGGGAAATTTTTTAAAAAGGTGTATTTTTTTAATCTTAATGAACCGTTTTCCTGAATTCCGTGGGGAGCATCCCCACTTCATCCTTAAAAACTTTACTCATATATTTGGGATCTGTATACCCGGTCAGCTCTGCGATCTGATTCAGCTTCAGCCGGGTGCCTGCAAGGAGGCCTTTGATCCTCTCGATCCGCAGACTCCTCAAGGTCTCCGAAAAGCCTTTCCCGGTCTCTTTCTTAAACTGCGAGCTTAAATACTCCTCTGATACAAAGAGCTGTGCTGCTATTTCTTCCAGCGTGATCCCCTGGTCATAATATTTCCTGACCAGCTGGACTGCTTTTCGGACCAATGTGCTTAATTCTTTGTCACTATCCTCTTCAAACGCGCCAAAATCAAGCTCATCGAAAAAGCTTTCCATGGCGGCTCTGATCTGTCCCCAGCTGATGGCGTCAGCGATTTTCTGCATGCTGTACTGTATCCCAAGTTCAGACTCTACTTCATGCTGTGTCTTATACACGCCCAGCACTGCCATATCAAATCGTATCAAAGCCTCCTTTATTTCTCTCGGACTGTAAGGCTCCCTGCGGAACGCATCGTACAGCCGGTAAAAGCATTTCTTGATCTCCTCGCCGTTTGCCGCAAGCACTGCCTGGCGCACCTGCCCCTCCAGCTCTGCGGGATATTTCAGCGGAACCACATCCAAGGCCTCCACGTCTCCCCGCCGTATAAGATCTCCCCGGTCAAACAACAGGTTCCATTCCCGGATTTGGCGAAGTTTCATCAATGCATCCAGAAGGTTCTCCATATGCTCTGTCTCTTCCCACAGACAGATGATTTCTCCCCGAATACTCCCGCTCAGCACCGGAACAATATGCTCCCGGAAAACATTGTACTCCCGCTCAAATGAAGGTTTCTCCGAAGAATTCTCCTGTGTCTGCGCGCTGCCGCCGCTCCTGTAAATAACTGCGGCCACCAGATGCCATACATCGATAGAAATGGGGCAGACAGAAAAACCTTGTCCCGCGCCTGCTTTTTCTAAAAGACTGCACACCAGCTCCCGCTGTTCTGCATACCCGTTTCCGATCCATACAGTGAACAATGCCCCCGGATCTTCCAGCGTGAATCCGAACTTTTCTCTTGTCATCTGGTGAAAATTCCAATCCGCCCTCATCTGTCCGTTCAGACATCCTGCAAAAATATTCTCCAAGGTAAATGTCCGTTCCAGCGTGCGCCTGCTCTCCAGTTTCTCAATGACTTGAAGGACAGCATTTTTAAGCTGCAAAGGTTTGATCGGCTTAAGCATATAATTATCTACGCTCAGGCTGATCGCCTGCCTGGCATGATCAAAATCTGTATCCGCAGTAATTACAATTACCCTCGCATCAATTTTCTCCGACCTCAGCTTCCTAAGCGTAGAAAGCCCTCCCATGCCTGGGAGTTGGAGATCCATAATAACAAGATCCGGATTCTCCGCTCGTACCAGCTCATACCCGTCTTTTCCATTCTGTGCAGCGCCTGCCAGAACCGCTTCCGGACAGGTCTTGTGCACAGTCTTTTTAATTGTCTCTCTCGCCTGTTCTTCGCTCTCAATGATCACGAACTTCATAGGCAGCCACCTCACTTTTTCATTTTTATCGCGTATAAACAAACTATCAAAACCACTTAAGCGATTGTATTACTACATGTTTCATCGTCATCTCCACAGCTTGAAAAGCCACCCCTACTGTCTGTGGTATATCAATAATTTCTATTCTGCCCTCCTGCTCCGGCTTCGCGGGATCTATCATAAATGCAATCGGCCTGGATACGGATTCTATCATTGCGTTTTTCAGTCCTTTTTCGATCGCATACATCCGCTCCCACTTTTTCCAATCCGTTTCCACATCTCCGGGGATTAATATGTTCACTGTAATCGGATGCTCTGCA
>DXCD01000184.1 GCA_019116185.1 Candidatus Mediterraneibacter stercorigallinarum | reverse complement strand
AAAACCCCCGCTGTTTCCGGATGATTTACTCCAGCAAAGGTTCCCTCACAAATCCAGATTTATATTTCTGCATCGACCGCTGCCCGTTCAATGACCAGTCCTTTTGTGTATTTCTCCATGAATTTCTCATATCCTGCCACATCTTCTGCCACGGGATCCATCCCGGTTCCTTTGGCATCGCGAAAGACTTTATCAGCCAGGTAATCTGTCAGGGTCTCGTCTTTTTCTTTGTGCACGAGATAGTCTGCCAGAAGGGCGATTCCCCAGGCACCGCCCTCTCCGGCGGTCTCCATAACATATACAGGAGTGTCGATCGCTCCTGCAAGAATCCTCTGCCCCACTCCTTTTGTCTTGAACAGGCCGCCATGTCCCATCATGCGGTCCAGTTTTACATTCTCTTTTTTGAGGAGTATGTCCATGCCTGTCTTGAGCGCGCCCAGAGATGTGTACAGATGCACTCTCATAAAATTTGCCAGATTAAATCTGCTCTCCGGGGAACGTACAAACAGCGGGCGTCCTTCGTCAAAGCCCGTGATATGCTCACCTGAGAAATAGTTGTATGCCAGCAGGCCGCCGCAGTCGGCATCGCCTTCCAGTGCTTTATTATACAATGTGGAAAAGAGGCGGTTCATATCCACTTCCATTCCGAAACTTTCTGCAAATTCCTTGAACAGCCCTACCCAGGCATTCAGATCTGAGGTACAGTTATTACAATGCACCATTGCCACAAGATCGCCTGCCGGAGTGGTTACAAGATCGATCTCCTCATATGGCTTTGTCAGTTCTTTTTCAAGGACTGCCATTGCAAATACGCTTGTCCCGGCGGACACATTTCCAGTTCTCACAGCCACGCTGTTCGTCGCTGTCATCCCGGTGCCGGCATCCCCCTCGGGAGGACACATGGGAATTCCCGGCGTGATGCAGCCTGACGGGTCAAGGAGCTTTGCGCCCTCTTCTGACAGTCTTCCTGCATCCTGCCCTGCCACCAGGACCTTGGGCAGAAGATCACGAATCTTCCATGGAAATCCTTTATCAGAAACCAGATCATCAAACTTGTCCAGCATTGTGCTGTCATAATCTTTATCTGCGATATTGATAGGGAACATCCCTGCCGCGTCACCGCTCCCGAGCACCTTCTGCCCTGTCAGTTTCCAGTGGATATATCCTGACAATGTGGTAATGAAACGGACATCCTTTACGTGTTCTTCCCCATTTAAAACTGCCTGGTACAGATGTGCAATGCTCCAGCGCTGAGGAATATGATAAGAGAAGAGCTCCGAAAGCTTCTCAGACGCCTCTCCGGTAATCGTATTCCTCCATGTGCGGAATGGCACGAGCAGCTCCCCGTTATCATCAAAGGCAAGATACCCATGCATCATAGCGCTGATTCCCACAGCAGCCATATCTGTAAGCTGCACATCATATTTAGCCTTTACATCTCTTACAAGATCACTGTAACACCCCTGCAGGCCTTTCCAGACCTCATCAATGTCATAAGTCCAGATATGGTCCACATATTGATTTTCCCAGTCATAGCTTCCTGAAGCCACCGGGGATTTATCCTCATCAATGAGAACCGCCTTGATCCTCGTGGATCCCAGCTCGATCCCGAGCACAGCCTTCCCGGTCTTTATGGCTTCTCTGATCTCTTCTCTTTCTCTCATGCTGCACGCCTCCTTATTTACAGCATTGTCTTTCTCAGTTCTTCTCCGCTCTTTGCGCTTAAGTATGCCGGCGCGATGTCAAACACTGTCCTGCATCCTGATGCGCCTTCCTGTGAGAGTCTGTACGCAGCGCGGGCATATGCCACGAGGACAGAAGAAGTGAATTCCGGATTGGAATCCAGCTTTAAGCTGTACTCGATCAGATGGCTGTGCTCTCCGTCCCAGCCGGTCTTGCCGCTCCTTAAGACAAATCCGCCGTGCGGGATCCCACTGTGGTCTCTCTTTAACTCTTCCTCGCTGATAAAGTGCACGGTAGTATCATAGTCAGAGAAATAGTTTGGCATTGTCTTAATCTCTTCTTCTACCTTTGCCGCGTCCGCGCCTTCCTCAAGGACGACAAAACACTCTCTTGTATGTTTTTCTCTGGTCGTCAGCTCCGGATTCTCCCCGTTTCTCACTGCTTCCAGAGCTGCCTCAACCGGAATCGTGTACTGCTTGGCATCCTTTACGCCCTCTACTCTGCGGACCGCGTCAGAATGCCCCTGGCTCACGCCCTTGCCCCAGAAGGTATAGTCTTTTCCGTCCGGAAGAATAGCGTTCGCATACAGTCTGTTCAGGGAGAACATGCCCGGGTCCCAGCCCACGGAGATAATACCCACTTTGTTTCCTTCTTTAGCCGCTGCATCCACATTTGCATAATGTTCCGGGATTCTTGCATGTGTGTCAAAGCTGTCGATCACATTGAACATGCGTGCGAACTCCGGAGTCTGCACCGGAAGATCTGTAGCGCTTCCGCCGCACAGGATCATGACATCAATCTTGTCCTTCCAGTCTGCCGCGTCTGCAATGCGGCACACCGGCACGTTCTCTGTCAGGATCGTTACATCTGCCGGATCTCTTCGGGTAAATACTGCCGCCAGCTCCATATCCGGATTCTGCTTTATCGCGCACTCTACGCCTTTTCCAAGATTTCCATAACCTAAAATTCCAATTCGAATGCTCATTTTCTTCTGCTCCTTTTCTGTTTTATCTGAAGGGCTTCCCTTGGCTGCCCATCTGTTATTATACAGGCGCCGGTACAAGTTTTCAACGGATTGACCTGCTATTTCTGCCCGTAATATGCGTTTTCCCCGTGTTTTCTGTAATAGTGCTTATCCTGGAGTTCCCGGGGAATGGGATTCACATCCGGATTGAGCAGCTCGCACCTTGCCGCCATCTTTGCCACCTCTTCAGCCACGACCGCATTATGTACTGCTTCCCCCGCATCCTTCCCCCATGCAAACACGCCATGGTTCTTGCAGAGAACCACAGGAACCGCGATATAATCTTTTTTCCTTTTTTCAAACTCGTCAGCGATCAGAACGCCTGTATTTTTTTCATACGCCTCTTCGATCTCCTGTTTTGTAAGGCAGCGGACGCATGGTATCTCCCCGTAAACATAATCCGCATGTGTTGTCCCGTAGCAGGGGATTCCTCTGCCCGCCTGCGCCCAGCTTGTCGCCCAAGATGAATGAGTGTGCACAACCCCTCCGATCTTCGGGAAACGGTTGTAAAGCACCACATGCGTAGGAGTGTCGGATGAAGGATTGTACTTTCCCTCGACCTTATTCCCGTCAAGGTCCACAACGACCATGTCATCCGGCGTAAGCTTATCGTACTCCACGCCGCTCGGCTTGATAACAAAGAGCCCGCTTTCCCGGTCAATGCCGCTTACATTTCCCCATGTAAATGTCACCAGTCCATACTTTGGCAGCTGCATGTTTGCCTCATACACTTCTTGTTTCAGTTGTTCCAGCATAATCTTCCTCCTTTTTTATCCAAAAATTTCTTTGTCAGGCATCATCCTTTTTCCGGGCGGGAACACGAAATCGGAATACAGTATCCACAATGAAAATGGCCAGTGCAATCATCCCTGCGATCTCCAGTGTCTGTATCAGATAATAACTGCACATTTCCCTGTCATTTGCAATAATATAATAAACAATACGGTACATTCCTGCTCCCGGCACAGTGGGCAGGATTCCCGCGATCAGAAAAACGGTCACAGGCGCCTTAAATACACGTGCAAAAACATGGGACACAAAGGCAATCGCCAAAGCGGACAGAAAAGAGGCCAGCACCACATCCATTTCCCTCTGAGTGCAGTACAGGTAGATCCCGCCGCCAATCGCCCCTGTGACTCCAGCATGAAGAAGATATTTCTTCGGCGTCTCAAGCAGCACGGCAAAACCGGTAATGGCTATAAAGCTTCCTACAATACCAAACAAAAGTGTCACAGAACAACACCTCCCGCACCAAGCATCTGCATGAGCAGCATTCCGGCTCCCGCGCCAAGCGCTATAGCAGCGGCAGTCACAAACGCCTCCAGCACTCTCGCGCCGCCCGATATATAGTCATGCCGCAGCGTATCCCGAACCGCGTTTGTCACCGCCATCCCGGGAACGAGGGGCATGAGCCCGCTGATGATCAGGGTATCTGTTTTTATCCCCGGATAGATAAAGTGAATCAATATCGATGCAGCCGTAATCCCTGCCGCACAGACAGAATTCAGGAAAAACCCTTCAGCGCGCAGCCTCTTTCCCACTGTCATTAAAAGCGCCAGCACGCAGCCCACTGCTGCCGAACCGGCAATCTCCTCGATCCCGCCTCCCCAGAGAGGGGCAAAGCCCATGGGAACGAGCACAGTTGCTATATTATACACCAGAGTCGAATACTGCCTGCCCTTCATATTTTTCAGCGCTTTATATGTCTTTTCCAGAGAGAGCTTTCCGGCGCAGTACTGCCTTGAGATTTCATTGACTTCCATGACGCGGTAAATATTGGTTCCCCGGTCCTCCACCCTGCGCATCACTGTGATCGGCTCCATCCCGGGATCTTCCATTGTCGCCACGATCCCTGTCAGCATCACGAGAGCCTCCGCCGTCTTCGTATGACCGGTGTTCAGGATATGTTTCATTGTATCCTCCACCCGGTAAGTTTCCGCTCCACTCTTTAACATAATCTCTCCTGCCAGAACCGCAACGTCCATTACAAGTTTGTGATCCATCTCACACCTCCAGACCAATGATCTGCCTTTTCACATTTTAGCATAAGTGTGGCAAAAGTCCATAAATGATCCGATGTTTTACCTGTTTTTTATAAAATGACACTCAGTCCGAAACTATCTGATTTCATATTTTCATTCCAAATCCACATCGTTTTTTCGCAAACTTATGTCATCACGGTAATTTCACTTACAATTCACTCATTTTTCGTATAAATTCATATAATTTTACTTGTTTCTGAAAGGGAACTGATCTATAATAATCTGCATAAATTCTATAACTGCAGATATTTTTGCTGTATAATATTTTGAAGGGACTGAGCAAAGATGGAAAAGGTATGGAGAAAACCAGAAACCCAAGTTCAATGGTTTGTACCGAATGAATATGTAGCAGCGTGTGTTACCGGACAAATCGTATGTGCAATTCCTGGGCATAGTCCATATGAATGTAATGATGGCACTACGACACGTAATTTTAATTTTTATCCCTCGAGGTGGGATGGTCTAAAAATCAATTCAGACGGCCTGGATCACGGTTTATGTGGAACTAGCGCAACAATCTCGTTTAGCGATACTGACGGCAGCGGAAGCGGGTTCGAAGTCGTAAACGGGTCCATTGATTATGACCGTCCTATTTGGAACATTAATGGTTATGAATTGTCACCAGGTGATTACCCCGTAACGTGGAACAGCACTGACGGAGCAAATAAGTACAACCATTACGGAATACTGCATATTACAGCCACCGGAAACAATGCTAATCATTCTTAATTATTACCTATTTATCTGTTCTATCCCGCTGTCTGCGCGTCATACAACAGATATACAAAGTTTCATATTACTCCCTTGTTAATTTGGGCAGTAAAATATAAAAGCGCCCCAATAGTGGATGCAGCTCATTTCCTGCATTATACTATCAGGGCGCTTTTGATTAAGCGTATATCAGATATTTGCTATAAAGAATCTCAATTAACGGTATCTTCTCTTATACTGCATCAGAATGATAGCTGCAAGAAGTACACTCGTTCCCATGATTGTTCCCCATAAGCTGAAGTTTGAAAAATCACCCGTTTTCGGGGTATCAGTTTTCGAAGTATCAGTTTTCGGAGTGTCAGTTTTCGGAGTGTCAGTTTTCGGAGTGTCAGTTTTCGGA
>DXCD01000183.1 GCA_019116185.1 Candidatus Mediterraneibacter stercorigallinarum | reverse complement strand
GCAGTTGCAAGCGCTGCAAGCGCAGCACTCGGAGCACTCAGCGAAGACTCCAGCATCCTCGGTAAATCACTGATCTTCGTAGGTCTGGCAGAAGGCGTCTGCCTCTACGGACTGATCATCTCCTTCATGATATTGGGAAACCTGTAACACCAGTCAGCCGCGCGGCAGGGCACAGGGTGCCGGCTCCTGCGAGCTGGCTCGCAAGGATCGGCAGGCTGGGACCTGACATGGGGCGGCTGATGGAAGCAGCTGTACGGCAATAAGGAGGCTAAACATGAAAATGTTCCTTATCAGTGATAATGTAGACACCTACACCGGCATGAGACTCGCCGGGGTAGACGGTGTTGTTGTCCACGAGCGGGACGAACTCCGGAAAGCTCTGGAAGACGTCCTCGCGGACAAGAGCGTCGGCATCGTTCTCCTGACCGAGAAATTCGGCCGGGAATTTCCCGACATCATCGACACCTTCCGTCT
Organism: Candidatus Mediterraneibacter stercorigallinarum; assembly: GCA_019116185.1. Classification (GTDB taxonomy): domain Bacteria; phylum Bacillota; class Clostridia; order Lachnospirales; family Lachnospiraceae; genus Mediterraneibacter; species Mediterraneibacter stercorigallinarum. Next base: position 5,731 of record DXCD01000183.1, on the reverse strand, counting down.
CGAGCGGAAGATGCCGCTGCTGGTCGAGATTCCCGACCGGCACGGCACAGGCAGGAAGAAGGACTTTATCACATCATACATTACCGAAGCAATCGGACTGAAACTATAAAGGAGGGATCCTTTTGACTCTTGAAGAAAAGCTTGCGCACCTGCAGTCCACCTCCATGGAACAGGCGCGCGCCGAAGGAAATGCAATCATAGACTCCCACAGGGAAGCTCTGGAAAAAATATTCAAAGACCACCAGGCGGAAGCACGCCATCAGGCGGAGACCCGCATTAAGGCAGAGACCACGAATGCCCGGCTTTCTCTCAATCAGGCAACAGCCAAAGCACAGCTCGAGATCAAACGCCGGCAGGGAAAAGTTCAGCAGGAACTCAAAGACAAAGTATTTGAAGAGGCAAAAAGCCTGGTAGGCGACTATATGACAACAGAAGCTTACAATGATTTTCTGATCCGCTGTATCCGTCAGGCTGTCAGGTACGCAGGCAGCGATCCTGTCGTTATCTATATCAACCCGTCGGACGCCTCAAAAAAGGCTGCTCTGGAAGAGACAACCGGAGCAGAACTCACTGTGAGCAAAGAAGATTTTATCGGCGGAGTGCGGGCCGTGATCCGCAGCCGCAATATACTGATGGACAATTCATTTAAGACACAGCTCGACAATGAATATGACAAATTCTTGTTCTTAGGAGGTGACGGAATTGCTTAACACCGGTACAATCTATGGAATCAACGGTCCCGTCATTTATCTGAAGGGCAACACCGGATTCCGCATGTCGGAAATGGTCTATGTGGGATCGCAGAAACTTGTCGGGGAAGTCATCGCCCTTGACAAAGACATGACAACCGTGCAGGTATATGAGGAGACGACCGGACTGTATCCTGGCGAGGAAGTTGTCGCAAGCGGAAGCGCTGTTTCCGTCACACTTGCCCCCGGTATCCTCAACAATATTTTCGACGGTATCGAGCGTCCGCTGGAACGGATCGCCGACTCATCCGGCGGGGCATTTATCACCCGCGGCGTCAGCGTGGATTCGCTCGACCGACAGAAAAAGTGGCAGACACATATCACCGTGGAGAAAGGACAGTATCTTCACGGCGGAGATATTATCGCGGAAGTGCCTGAAACCCACGCCATCGTGCACAAATGCATGGTTCCTCCTGATGTGGAAGGAACTGTTATCAATGTAGTTCCGGACGGAGACTACACCATTGATGAAACACTCGTCACACTGGAGCTTTCCGATGGTTCCTCGAAAGAACTGACTATGACTCAGCACTGGCCGATCCGCACACCGCGGCCGACCCACCATCGTTTTCCCGCAACTGTGCCGCTGATTACCGGTCAGCGTATCATCGACACAATGTTCCCCATCGCCAAGGGCGGCACTGCCGCTATCCCCGGCGGATTCGGAACCGGAAAAACCATGACCCAGCACCAGATCGCCAAATGGGCGGATGCAGATATTATCATCTACATCGGCTGCGGCGAGCGTGGGAACGAGATGACCCAGGTGCTGGAAGAGTTCGGGGAACTGACAGACCCGCGGACCGGCAATCCTCTGATGGACCGTACCACTCTGATCGCCAACACATCCAATATGCCTGTTGCCGCACGTGAAGCCAGCATTTACACCGGGCTTACACTGGCGGAATACTACCGGGATATGGGATACGATGTGGCAATCATGGCGGATTCAACCTCCCGATGGGCAGAGGCGCTCAGAGAGCTCTCCGGACGTCTGGAAGAGATGCCTGCCGAGGAAGGTTTCCCGGCTTACCTTGCTTCCCGTCTGTCCGCATTCTATGAGAGAGCGGGAATGATGCACAATTTAAACGGAACAGACGGTTCTGTCACGATCATCGGAGCAGTCTCCCCACAGGGCGGCGATTTCTCCGAACCGGTCACACAGAACACCAAACGTTTTGTCCGCTGTTTCTGGGGACTGGACAAGAGCCTTGCCTACTCGAGACATTTTCCTGCCATTCACTGGCTCACCAGTTACAGTGAATACCTGAACGATTTAAGTCCCTGGTATCAGGATAATGTATCTCCTCAGTTTGTGGATTACCGCAACCGGCTGATGGCTCTTCTCAATCAGGAGAGCAGCCTGCTGGAAATCGTAAAGCTGATCGGAAGCGATGTGCTTCCTGATGACCAGAAACTGGTACTCGAAATCGCCCGCGTGATCCGTCTCGGTTTTCTGCAGCAGAATGCGTTCCACAAGGACGATACCTGCGTTTCCATGGAGAAGCAGTACCTGATGATGGATACGATTCTGTATCTGTACAAGCAGGCGCGCACACTGGTTACCATGGGACACCCCATGTCCGTGTTAAAATCTGAAAATATCTTTGACCGTGTCATTGCCATCAAATACGATGTTCCCAATGACCGGCTTGAAATGTTTGCCCAGTACCATCGGGATATCGATGATTTCTATCAGCGGGTGCTGGAAAAGAACGCATAATAAGGAGGACCGATCAATATGTCAATCGAATATCTGGGCTTAAGCAGCATCAACGGACCTCTGATCGCCCTGGAGGGCGTACAGGACGCTTTCTATGATGAGATTGTGGAATTCATAGTAGACGGCAGAGAACGCAAAATCGGACGCATCGTGGAGATCTATGAAGACCGTGCGGTAATACAGGTTTTTGAGGGATCCGAGAACATGTCTCTGAAAAACACGCACACAAAACTCACGGGGCACCCCATGGAGATCGCCCTTTCTCCCGATATGCTTGGCCGTACTTTTAACGGGATCGGACAGCCCATTGATGATCTGGGACCTATTGTCTCCACACTCAAACGTGATGTAAACGGACTGCCGCTCAATCCTGTACGCCGCGAATATCCGCGTAACTACATTCACACTGGCATCTCTGCCATCGACGGACTGACAACGCTGATCCGCGGACAGAAGCTTCCTATTTTCTCAGGAAACGGACTTCCTCATGACCAGCTCGCCGCGCAGATCGTAAAACAGGCTTCCCTCGGCGAAGGTTCTGATGAACAGTTCGCCATTGTATTTGCCGCCATGGGGGTAAAACATGACGTCGCGGATTTCTTCCGCCATACATTTGAAGAAAGCGGTGTGGCGGATCATGTTGCCATGTTCCTGAACCTGGCAAATGACCCTGTTGTGGAACGTCTGATCACACCGAAAGTAGCACTTACCGTAGCAGAATATCTGGCATTTGAACAGAACATGCACATCCTCGTTATCCTGACCGATATGACTTCATTTGCAGAGGCCATGCGTGAGGTATCCTCGTCCAAAGGTGAGATCCCGAGCCGTAAAGGATATCCGGGATACCTGTACAGTGAGCTCGCCACGATTTACGAACGCGCAGGCATTGTCCAGGGTGTGAACGGTTCTGTGACTCAGCTGCCGATCCTGACCATGCCAAATGATGATATCACTCACCCGATCCCTGACCTGACCGGGTATATTACAGAGGGACAGATCGTGCTGGACCGTCCGCTGCACGGACAGTCCATCTACCCGCCGATCAACATCCTTCCCTCCCTCTCCCGTCTGATGAAAGACGGCATCGGCGAAGGTTACACAAGGGAAGATCATCAGGACCTTGCCAACCAGCTCTTCTCCGCTTACGCGAAAGTAGGCGATGCGAGAAACCTGGCGTCTGTCATCGGCGAAGACGAGCTCTCGCCCATTGACAAGAAATATCTTGAATTCGGAAAAGAATTCGAAGAGCGCTACATCGGCCAGGGCGCAGATGAAAACCGCAGTATGGAAGAGACATTGAACCTGGGCTGGGAACTTCTCGGAAGACTGCCGAAAGAAGAGCTCGACAGAGTTGATACAAAGATACTTGATAAGTATTATAAGCCCATGCCGGAGGAATGATTTCATATGAGTGAAACAGGAATCAGGGAAGATGTATTAGAAGAAATCCGTTCACTGGCCCAAAAACACCACATCGATAAAGTCATACTGTTCGGTTCCCGGGCCAGGGGGGATTTTCAGAAAACAAGCGATATTGATCTGGCTGTATCAGGCGGGGATTTTGACCGGTTTGCACTCGATGTGGATGAAGAAACCTCGACACTTCTTGAATATGATATCGTCAGCCTGGATCGCTGCATGCAGGCTGAATTGCGGGATTCCATAGAAAAAGAAGGGAAAGTGATCTATGAAAAAATATGAAAATTTCTGCTCCGCATTGGCGAATATGAAAGAAATAACGTGGCTCATTCCTATAATAAAGAAATAGCACTGGATATAAATCCATACACTGTACAAACAAAGGAGGTCTGTAAAATGCTGGAATTCAGATATGATACTCAGCTTCTCATTGAAGGTGAGGACCTTGACGAAGATGTAATCAGCGAATATTTTACCGAACATTTTAAAGGCGACTGCCTGCTTGCCGTAGGCGATGAAGAACTGATCAAGATCCATTTCCACACAAATGAGCCGTGGAAAGTGTTGGAATACTGCGCTTCTCTGGGCGAGATCTACGATATCGTAGTTGAAGATATGGACAGACAGGCAAGAGGATTAAAAGGCTGATGGACGAACAGGTATTACTTTTCTTCGACAAAGTCCCTGATGCGCTTCCGCTCTATGCAGAGCTGGAACGAAGAATCCTCGCGGAATATCCCGATACAAGGATCAAAGTCCAGAAGACGCAGATCTCTTTTTACAACAGGCATCTGTTTGCCTGCGTATCATTTGCAAAAGTGCGTAAAAAAGCAGACCGCCCTGACAGCTATATTGTTGTAACGTTCGGTCTGGAGCACCGGGTAGACTCTCCGCGTATCGATATCGCCACAGAGCCTTACCCGAACCGGTGGACACATCATGTTCTGATCTCAGATCTGTCAGAGATCGACGATGAATTGATGGGGTGGATCCGGGAGGCAGCGGAGTTTTCGGACCGGAAATGACAAGTTATCTGCTTTTATATTTGTGAGACCGCTTTTTGCTGTTTTTTAATTATAATTCAAATCTTTTTAAGGAGGGATTTCATGGATCCACGTACATTTCCAACCAAAGGCAATCTGATGCTGGCCAAGAACTCTCTCGCACTCGCGAAACAGGGTTATGACCTGATGGATAAAAAACGGAATATACTTATCCGGGAACTGATGGAGCTGATCGATGAGGCGCGTACAATTCAGGAGGAGATTGATACTACATTTACTTACGCATATCAGTGCCTTCAACGCGCCAATATTGAGAATGGTATCAGCAATGTGGAGCTGCTCGCGTATACTGTACCGATTGAGAATTCCATCACGATTCAGACGCGGAGCATAATGGGCACCGAAATCCCTCACGTGAAATACACTCCGGATGCCGGGAAGCCCACCTACTCTTTCAGTACAACTCACGAATCCATCGACAAAGCGAGAGAGGCATTCCGGAAAGTAAAAGACCTGACCGTGAAGCTCTCCATGGTGGAGAACGCGGCATACCGTCTGGCAAGCAATATCAAGAAAACCCAGAAGCGCGCCAACGCCCTCCAGAATATTACGATACCGATGTATTCGTCACTCGTGTATACGATCTCGAACGCACTGGAGGAAAAGGACAGGGAGGAATTTACAAGGCTGAAGGTCATCAAACGGATGAAAATGGGGACGTAGTGAAATTCAATTTTGCTACGTCCCCATTTGAATTTTAGTGTGTCCCAAACTGCAGATACCCCCGTCCCTTTTTGCATATTTTTCTGCATCCGAATCCCTCCAAACCGCAG
>DXCD01000182.1 GCA_019116185.1 Candidatus Mediterraneibacter stercorigallinarum | reverse complement strand
CCTGGTATTCTCAGGGTGCGGCAGGGAAGTAAGAGGAAGCCTGGAAGAGCTGTCTGTTACTGACGATGAAGAATCAGAAGATAAGAACCCCGGCAGTGAAGACGCTGACGGAGGGGAGAACCATAGTCAGGACAAGACTGCTCCAGAGAGCGGAAAAGATCCCGAGGAGACAGTCTTTGTGTATGTGTGCGGGGCAGTGAATGCTCCCGGGGTATATGAATTAGAAAAAGACGCGCGTGTATTTGAAGCCATCGGACTGGCAGGCGGGATGACAGGGGAAGCTGCGGCGGAAGCGGTCAATCAGGCACGGCCCGTGGCGGACGGGGAACAGATCTATGTCCCGACAGTACAGGAGGCACAGATGCAGGGCGCAGGGGTTTTAGAAGATACAGTAACCGGAAATGCGGACGAAAGCGGGAAAGTAAATATTAATACAGCCGGAAAAGAGGAACTCATGACCCTCACCGGGATCGGTGAGGCGAAAGCTCAGAGCATCCTGGACTACCGTGAAGAACACGGGCAGTTCGGGAGCACTGAGGATCTCATGCAGATCGAGGGAATCAAAGAGGGAGTATTTAATAAAATAAAAGAGGATATAACGATTTAAGACAGGGAGTCAGAAATAGGAGTATGAGTAAGAAGATATTGGTGGTAGACGATGAAAAACTGATCGTAAAAGGCATTCGGTTCAGCCTGGAACAGGAAGGCATGGAAGTGGACTGTGCCTATGACGGGGAGGAAGCATTGGAATGTGCAAGGAACTGCGAGTATGACCTGGTTCTTCTGGATGTTATGCTCCCGAAGCTGGACGGATTTCAGGTATGCCAGCAGATCAGGGAGTTTTCGGATATGCCGATCGTGATGCTGACGGCAAAGAGTGAAGACATGGATAAGATACTGGGGCTTGAGTACGGCGCGGACGATTATATCACCAAGCCGTTCAATATTCTTGAGGTAAAGGCAAGGATCAAGGCGATCATGCGGCGCACCTCAAAGAAGAAAGAGCCGGCGGGAAGCCCGGTGCTCATAAAAGGAAATATGAAGATCGATTGTGAGAGCAGGAGAGTGTTCATCGGAGAGCGCGAGATCAATCTTACGGCAAAGGAGTTCGATGTCCTTGAACTGCTTGCCATGAACCCGAACAAGGTGTACAGCAGGGAAAATCTATTAAACCTTGTGTGGGGATATGATTATCCGGGGGATGCAAGGACAGTCGATGTGCATATCCGGCGCCTCAGGGAGAAGATCGAGATGAACCCGAGCGAACCGAAATATGTACATACAAAGTGGGGAGTGGGTTATTATTTCCAGGGTTAAACGTCAGTTCAGATTCAGAGACAAGATCTTTAAAAATATGCGGTTCCGTTTCATTCTGTTCGCCATGCTGGCAGGGCTTCTGCCATGCGTGGCAGCGCTTTTCGGGATCGTGAAATTCTACGAGTCGCGCGCGGTAGAGCTTCGCACCGCGGAAATCCAGAACCAGTGCACTATATTGAGCAACCAGCTCAGCAATTACGGGTATCTTGCGGATACTTCTTCAGAGGTGATCAATACCAGCCTTGCACAGCTTACCAATATTTACAACGGACGTGTCATGGTCATGGATCAGGATCTGCAGGTAATTAAGGATACATACAGCCTGGATGAAGGTAAAACGGATGTGTCAGAAAACGTAGTCCGCTGTATGAAGGGAGAACGGACAAACTATTATGACAGGACGAATCACTATATCGAGGTGACGTCTCCCGTTGTGGAGTCCGGCAAAGACAAGGTGATCGGCGTTATGCTTGTCAGCGTATCCACGGATAATATCGAGACGACCAAACAGGTGCTGTACACCCACGGAAGCGTGATCGTGGGAATCGTACTGATCCTGCTCGCGATGCTCAGCGTGTTCTTTGCAGACCAGATGGTGCGCCCGATCCACAAGATCACAGGGGCGATCGAGAACGTGACCGAAGGATACAGCGACGACGTGCTCCATGTGGACACATTTACAGAGACAAGACAGCTCAGCGAAGCGTTCAACAAGATGCTGGGCAGGCTTAAGATTCTGGACGAGTCAAGGGAGGAATTCGTCTCCAACGTGTCCCATGAATTGAAGACGCCCATGACTTCCATGAAAGTTCTGGCGGATTCCCTGCTGGAGCAGGAGAATGTGCCGGTGGAGATGTATCAGGAATTTATGGAGGACATTGCAAAAGAGATTGACAGGGAAAATCAGATCATCACAGATCTTCTTTCCCTTGTAAAAATGGACAGGTCCGGACAGACCATGAATATCCAGACTATCAATATCAATGAGCTTCTGGAACAGATTCTGAAACGGCTTAAGCCGATTGCGGAAAAGAAAAGCGTGGAGATGGTGATGGAGACGTTCCGTCCGGTCAATGCAGAGATCGACGAGACGAAATTTACCCTTGCCGTGTCAAACCTTGTGGAAAACGCAATCAAATACAACCATGAAAACGGATGGGTACACGTATCCCTGAATGCGGATTACAAATATTTCTACGTAAGAGTGGAAGATTCGGGGATCGGAATCCCGGAACAGGATCAGGCGCATATTTTCGAGAGGTTCTACCGTGTGGATAAATCCCATTCCCGGGAGATAGGAGGCACGGGGCTGGGCCTTGCGATTGCGAGAAATGCGGTGCTTGTGCACCGCGGTTCTATCAAAGTATACAGCAACGAGGGAGAGGGGACCACATTTACAGTCCGTATCCCCCTGATCTACGTGGCAGCATAGGAGGTTGAAAAAGATGAAGTGGAGAACAGTGATTTTTACCGGGTGTCTCTGCCTGTCTGTGCTGCTTTCCGGGTGTGGGAAACGGACAGATGTGGGGAAAGAGGACACATTCATCTATTGTCTGAATGAAGACCGGACAGGGCTGACAAAGGTCGCCTACGAATTCCCCGGCGGGGACGCGTCAGAGAAAGCGGAAGCAGTGCTTGAGGAACTGAAAAAACCGGCGGAAGAGATCGAATATACGACACCTATTCCAAAAGATGTGGAAGTCCAGGGCAGCGAGCTGAGGGGAAGTATCCTGGATGTGGATTTCAACAGCGCGTACCTGGAAATGGGGGCGCTGGAAGAAAAGCTGGTACGCGCGGCGGTCGTCCAGTCCCTGGTGTTGATCGACGGAGTCAATGCAGTCTCATTCACAGTGGACGGGGAGACGCTCAAGGACAGCGCGGGTTTTCCGGTCGGGCTGATGAATGAAGATGATTTTGTGGAAAATACAGGATCATCACCCACAGCATATCAGACCGATACATTGACATTGTATTTTGCAGACAAAGACGGAGACAGACTCGTGCCGCAGAAAACGGATGTCCGGTACAGCAGCAACGTGTCCAGAGAAAAGCTGATCGTCGAAAAACTGATGCAGGGGCCGTCCGGCAGCGAAGCATATCCGACGATCAATCCGGATGCAAACCTGCTGAGCGTGACAATCAAAGACGGGATCTGTTATGTGAATTTTGACAGCACATTTCTGACAGGAGCTTATGACGTCCTGCCGGAGGTGACGATATATTCGATCGTGAATTCTCTGATTGAGGGAACAGAGGCGCAGCAGGTGCAGATCACGATCAACGGGGAAGCCGATGCAAAATATATGGAGGCAGTGGACTTGTCACAGCCTCTCGAGGAAAAGGAAGAACTGGTCGCAGCCGAAGAATAGATAAATGAAAAAGCGGCCGCTATGTACGATATGTATTCTATTTCTTGTGATACAGGCAGCAAGAGTGTGCTTTTGGGGCGCGGGAGCAGAGCCTTCCGCGCTGGAAAGAGCGCTCGCGGAAGAGGGGCAGGACATCTCTCTGGAGGGAACTGTATACAAGGTCGAAGAAAAAGCAAAAGTGACGGCAGTCTATATGAAAGACAACGCCGTGTCAGCAGCAAGCCAGAAATTCAATGAATCAAAAATCATGGTCTATATCAGACCGGATCACACGGAAATCAAAATCGGAAACAAAGTAAAAATGTCCGGGGAGGCATCTGCCTTTGAGCCTGCGCGCAATCCCGGGAATTTTGACCAGAGGGCATATTATATCCGACAGGGGATCCATGTCCTTGTATGGGCAGAAGATATGGAGATCCTCTCAGACGAAACAGACCAGGTACAGCAGTTTCTTTCAGAACTGCGCGCCGGCTGGAAGAAAGTGCTCACTGAGCATCTTGGAGAATATTACGGAGGGACCATGAGTGCAGTACTTCTGGGGGATAAGAGCGGGTTGGACGCGGAGATGAAGAAGCTGTATCAGAAGAACGGCATCGGGCATCTGCTTGCCATATCAGGGCTTCACATGTCCTTTATCGGCATGGGGATATACAGCCTGCTCAGAAGGAGCGGGCTGGGTTTCATTCCTGCCGGAGCGGCAGGAGGGGTGATCCTCATCCTTTATACCGTTATGATCGGAGCAGGCGTGTCCAGCCTCCGCGCTCTCATTATGTTTCTTGTAAGAGTGGGAGCGGATATGACGGGAAGGGACTATGACCTGGCGACCAGCCTTGCCCTGGCGGCGGCTGTCCTTTGCTGGCGGCAGCCTCTGTATATAACAGACGCCGGATTCCTGCTCTCTTTCGGGGCGATCCTCGGGCTTGTCCTGCTCAGCCCGGTGTTCGCGGAGATGCTGCGGACGGGGGAGAGAAAAGAAACTGTGCGGAAGAATGGACGCGTAAAAGGACGCATAAAAACGGGACGTGGAAAAGCAGAATGTCTGAAAGCAGGCAGCGTCAAGGCAGGACAATGGCTGGCAGGAGGGCTTGCCTCCAGCCTTTCAGTGAATCTGCTTCTGCTCGGGCCGGTGCTGTATTTCTATTTTGAAATCCCGCCGTATTCTGTATTGCTGAATCTTCTGGTAATTCCCGTCATGCCCGTGGCAATGGGAGCAGGGATCGCGGGATCCATACTCGCACTTCTGTCCGGACCCGCAGGCGGTGCTGTGCTCAAGATCTGCGGCGTGGTCCTCTGGAGTTATGACCAACTGTGCGCAGCGGCCGGTATGCTGCCGGGCAGCAGATTTGTCACGGGAAAGCCATGCCTGGGTTGGCTGATCATATATTATCTGATACTGGGCTGCCTGACCTGGCTGTTTTATTATCTGTACCGCAAAAGAGAAGCAGGAGATTCAAAGGAAAATCAGGCGAAAGAATCAGGGAAAGTTCCCAAGACATTTTTTGAGGACAGATATCATATTTTGATCCGGCTTCCCGGATGCGCTCTCGTGCTGTGCGTCGTGCTGATGACATTGGCGTGCCGTTTCGGATATCACAATGCAGATGGGATCGAGGCAGCAGTGCTGGATGTGGGGCAGGGGGATTCGATCCATATCCGGGGCAGAGAGGGAAACTACCTGATAGACGGAGGGAGCAGCGATGTGTCTTCAGCTGGGATCTACCGGATCGAACCCTATCTTCTGGCAAATGCCGTGGACACTCTGGACTATGTCTTTGCCACCCATGGAGATGAAGATCATATCAACGGGCTGCAGGAACTCCTGGAAGGTCAGGAACTGGGCATCCGCGTCTGCCGTCTCGTGCTGCCGCCGGAGGAATATCATGATGAGAAACTGGAAGAGCTGGCGCGCACAGCACAGGAGAATGGGACAAAGGTGCTGGTCATGCGGGAGGGAGACGTAATCGCGGAAAGAGCAGGAAGAGGAAAGAGCCCCGGGCGGGAGGAAGCCCCAGAAACAGATACACTTACCATGACATGCCTGGGTCCGGAAGAAGGCAGGGGAATAGAGCCGGGAAACGGGGCTTCCCTTGTGTTAGATCTGTCGTATGGGGACTTTCATATGCTTCTGACCGGAGATGTGGAAGGAAAAGGTGAGGAGTCCTTGTGTGAGAATGACAGGCTGAGACCGTATGACGTGCTCAAAGCGGCGCACCACGGGTCGCGCAATTCCGGCACAGAGGAATTTCTTCAGATAACCCAGCCGTCCATTGCCCTGATCTCCGCCGGCGTGGATAACCGGTATGGGCATCCACACACGGAGACTCTGGAACGGCTCGGAGAGGCTGGGTGCAGAGTGTACTCCACCCAGGAGAACGGGATGCTGACTGTATGGACGGATGGGGAGACCATGGAGTTGAAAGGGTATTTGTCTGCACCCTGACTATCTGGGGCTGTTGACCGAATAGAGCAGATAGACACTGTCTTTCCCTGCCCGCTCCACGGATTTCAGCCGGAACTCCACTGGAAAGCTCTCCGGGAAAATGGAGGATTCCTGGAATACAGCAGCAGTGTCAGCAGTTCTGTCCGTTGCGGGAGCGATCAAAAGGCTTCCCGGACAGACCATTTTCATAAACGGGCCGGTGATTTTGCCCATTAAAGAGGTGAAATCTGAAATTTCATTTCAGGAGAAGAAAATCAAATTTAGATTTAGGGCTTTCTTTTTGTGAGCGGCTCTGTTATAATATAAAAGCTGTGTTTATCTGATCAGGATAACCGTAGCTGCAAAAGTGGAGACGTATCGAAGTGGTCATAACGGGGCGCACTCGAAATGCGTTTGCCCTCCGGGGCACGAGGGTTCGAATCCCTCCGTCTCCGTTTCAATCCCATGTTCCTGCTTATTTCACTGTGAGCAGGCGCATGGGATGTTTTTTGCCAAGAAACGCAGTATCTTATCCTTTCTGACACAAATCTGGATTTGTCGGGGAG
>DXCD01000181.1 GCA_019116185.1 Candidatus Mediterraneibacter stercorigallinarum | reverse complement strand
CAGTGGATGAAGTTTATAGCTCTTTATATGAGTTTCTCCGCCTGGCTGCTTTGAAGCGCCATTTTACAGTTTGGATAGAATTTTCGGATACTTTTGAGAGTCGGCGCATGAGAGTGAAAAGAGGTAAGAGTGATTTAGAGGAGTTCCCGGTAATATTATTTTTTCATCCAAAGGGAAATAATACATTTTTGGGGAAAATTAGTAGAAGTGATATTAACTATTATAATCAAGAACATAGATTTTCCCTGTGGCTTATCAAAAATCGAAAGGAACTTCAGGACAAAGTTCCTGAGATATATAATAATGTACTGACAACAATGATTATAGGGAAAGAAGTACCTGTAATTGTGAAAGACCTGAACGATATTTTACACCGCTTAAAGCAGTTCCCAAGCAATCCTTTCAATATCAGCGAGGAAATATATTTAAGTGAAAATGATTTTATAAAAGTAAAATATTACGATCAAAAAGAAAGTGACAGACCATCATGACCATCAAAGAAATCGCCCGCCTCGCAAACGTTTCCAGCGCCGCGGTATCCAGATATTTAAACGGCGGCTACGTCAGCGAGGAGAAGCGGGCACAGATCAAAAAAGTAATCGAAGAGACCGGATACCACCCGTCCGCCCAGGCGCGCACGCTCCGGACAAAGCGCGCCTGCCTGATCGGGGTGGTGGCTCCGAAGATCAATTCAGAGAGTATCAGCCGGATCACGGAGGGCATCGGAAACGTGCTTTCGGCGAAAGGCTACCAGATGCTCCTTGCCAGCACGGACAACAATGCGAAAAAGGAGATCGAATACTTGCATTTATTTGAGAAATACCCCGTGGACGGGATTATCCTGATCGGAACCATGATCACCGCGGAGCACAGAAGGTTCCTCAAGAATGCCAAGATTCCTGTTGTCGTGACAGGGCAGTACACGAAATATACCAACTGCATCTACCACGACGACTACGGCGCGGGCAAGGCAATGGGCAGGCTGGCCGCGTCATTGAGCCATGGGCATGTCGCCTACATCGGCGTTACCAGGGAGGACAAGGCAGCAGGCGCGGCGAGGGAAGACGGCTTCCGCGCGGGACTGCGCGCGGAAGGCATGGAACTGGAAGAGAAATACGTACGCATATCCGCGTTCCGGACAGATTCCGGATACGAGGCGGCCATGTCCCTTCTGGAGGAGGAAAATGATATCGATGTCATATCATGCGCCACAGACACCATTGCCGCGGGGGCGATCAAAGCGCTCCATGTCAGGGGAATGAAGCTTGCTGCAGATCAGAACGGTGCAGCAGACATGACAGAAGAACAGCAGGGAGCATCAGGCAGGCAAGACACAGCAGAACCGCAACCGCAGGGAACAGCTGCACCAAGAGCGCGGGAAATCACTGTCACAGGGTTTGGCGACAATCAGCTGCTCAAGGCAGCCACGGGCGGGATACCGACTGTACATTTCGGTTATAAGACCAGCGGGATCCGCAGCGCGGAGCTTCTTCTGGACGTGATTGAGAGAGGGGAGAAGATCCCTATGGAGATGAAGCTCGGCTTCCAGCTGATCGAGGGGAATAGTGCACAAAATTAAATGTTAAATATCAGTAAAAATGCCATATTTACAAATGGCATTTTTTTTCTTATTATTTATTCAAGATATGAAATCGATTTCATAAAATATGATTTCATAAAGAGAAAAATACGTTTATTTAAAGGGAAGGAGAGGTAATATGGATTACAGAAAGACAGCACAGGCAATTCTGGATCTGGTCGGCGGAAGCAAGAACATCGTATCCGCGGCCCACTGTGCGACAAGGCTTCGTCTTGTTATTGCTGACAACAGTAAGGCGGATAAAGAAGCCATCGAAAATGTTGACGGAGTGAAAGGTGTGTTCGAGGCGTCAGGGCAGCTCCAGATCATTCTCGGAACCGGCACGGTCAATAAAGTATTCGATGAATTCATTTCCATCGCAGGGATCATGGCAAGCTCCAAGGCAGAGGCAAAAGAAGCGGCAGCGCAGAAGCAGAATATATTTATGAGGGCAATCAAGCTTCTGGGAGATATCTTCGTGCCGATCATCCCGGCCATCGTGGCAAGCGGCTTCCTTATGGGTATCATGAATTCCCTGGACTTTATGATCAACAACGGATTCATCAGCATGGATACGAGCAGCTCGATCTATGTGTTTGCCAATCTGTTCAGCAATACAGCATACACATTCCTGCAGATCCTGATCGCGTTTTCAGCGGCAAAGGCATTCGGCGCGAATCCCTATCTGGGCGCGGTCATCGGCATGATCATGATCAATCCGGCGCTGCAGAATGCGTACACCGTGGCAACAGAGGGCGTACAGCAGACACAGTCCGTATTCTTCGGACTCTATGACATTGACATGGTAGGTTATCAGGGACACGTGATCCCCGTTGTTATTGCAGTATGGGTACTCTCCGTGATCGAGAAGAAGCTGCACAAGATCGTGCCGGAGGTGCTGGATCTCTTCGTAACTCCTCTGGTCAGCGTGTTCGTCACAGGCTACCTCACTCTTTCCATTATCGGACCTGTCTTCGTGTGGGCTGAGAACGCGATCCTCGGAGGCATCCAGTGGCTGCTCACCCTTCCGCTGGGAATCGGAAGCCTCATCATGGGCGGCCTGTATGCGCCGACCGTGGTGACGGGTATCCATCAGATGTACACAGCGATCGACATCGGACAGATCGCGCAGTACGGCGTGACATACTGGCTCCCGCTGGCAAGCGCGGCAAATGTGGCGCAGGGCGCGGCTGCGCTTGCAGTGGCTCTGAAATCAAAAGACAAAAAGATCAAATCACTGGCCCTTCCATCCTCGCTGAGCGCGTTCATGGGAATCACAGAACCCGCGATCTTTGGCGTGAACTTAAGATTCTTCAAGCCCTTTATCGCAGGTTGTATCGGAGGCGGATGCGGAGCGCTGTATGCATCCCTGGTACACCTCGGGGCAAAGGGAACAGGCGTGACAGGTATCTTCGGAATCCTGCTCTGCCTGGAACAGCCGGTGCAGTATGTGATCGAGATGGCAATCGCAGTGGGTGTTGCATTTGTGATTTCCTTCCTTATATATAAAGACCAGAAGCCGAAGGCTGAGACAGCAGCTGTTAATGGCGGGACAGCGGCAGCGCCGGCAGGGATTCCGGATCAGTCGGCTTCATCAGAAGAATCAGATACCGAGAGCGCATGCGGGGGAGCAGAACTTGCGGAAGAAACAATTTACAGCCCGGCAAAAGGAAAGATTATTCCCCTCTCTGAAGTCAGTGACGAGACATTTGCCTCCGAGATGCTGGGAACGACCATTGCGATAGAGCCGGAAGACGGCAGGATCGCAGCTCCATGCGACGGGGAAGTGATCAATGTGTTTGACACCGGACACGCGGTATGCATTGCCACAAAGAGCGGCGGGGAGCTTCTTATACATATCGGAGTGGATACTGTGAAGCTGGATGGGAAAGGCTTTACAAAGAGGGTATCAGATGGAGACCAGATCCATGCGGGAGATGTTCTGATCGAGGCTGACCTGGATACGATCCGTTCAGCAGGATACCCGGCGACGACCATGGTGATCCTGACCAATGCGGATCAGTATTCTGAAGTGGTTAAGACAGAGCCCGGGGCAGCAGGAACGGACACGGCAATAATGAAATTAAAGAAATAATTAATATAGAAGAGAAACTACAAGATGATTTGAAACAGGGAGAATGAGTATGAATGCACTGACAAGGGACTTGATAAGGCTTACAGAGAATGCAGAGAAGGCAGCGCGGACAGATGTCCGCTTCCGTCAGAAGATTCATTTGCAGCCGCCTGTGGGATGGCTCAATGATCCGAACGGACTCTGCCAGTTCAACGGAGTTTACCATGCATTTTTCCAATATTCGCCTTTTAATGCAGAAGGCGGAGTAAAAATGTGGGGCCATTGTACGAGTAAAGATATGGTCGAATGGGAATATCAGGGGACAGCATTGTACCCGGACCAGCCCTTTGACTGTCACGGAGTGTATTCCGGTTCCGCGTTTATCGAGGACAGCGTCATGTATCTGTATTACACAGGAAATGTAAAACTCGAAGACCGGGAAGATTATGACTATGTGAACACAGGGCGAGAGGCAAATACCATCCTTGTGACAAGCAAGGACGGAATAACCTTCGGGCACAAGCAGGAGCTTATGAAGAATGCGGATTATCCGTCTGACCTGACCCTCCACGTAAGAGATCCGAAGGTGTGGAAAGACGGGGAACTCTACTATATGA
The DNA here is from genome assembly GCA_019116185.1 of Candidatus Mediterraneibacter stercorigallinarum. Taxonomy (GTDB): domain Bacteria; phylum Bacillota; class Clostridia; order Lachnospirales; family Lachnospiraceae; genus Mediterraneibacter; species Mediterraneibacter stercorigallinarum. The sequence goes on along the minus strand of DXCD01000181.1, from coordinate 4,440 downwards.
TACAGGGCGCGCGAACAAAGGAAGACACAGGCCAGGCGCTGATCTTCCGTTCCAAGGACCGGATCAACTGGATCCTTCACAATCGTGTGAGCACGAAAGAGCCCTTTGGGTATATGTGGGAGTGCCCGGACTATTTTGAGACAGGCGGCAGGAAGATCCTGTCAGCATCCGTACAGGGGCTGGCAGGAGGCGTATGGGAGGAGCGGAATGTATACCAGTCGGGATATTTTCTCGTAGATGGAGATATCCTGGACGAGTGCAGGCTGTCAGAATACAGGCTGTGGGACTATGGCTTCGATTACTATGCTCCCCAGAGCTTTGAGACCGGGGACGGAAGGCGTATCCAGATCGGCTGGATGGGAATGCCGGACTGTGAGGAATATACCAATCCGACTATAAAAGACGGATGGCAGCACTGTTTCACCTTCCCCAGGGAAATCTTCGTGGAAGGCGGAACGATCCGGCAGTGCCCTGTCAGAGAACTGGAAGAGAGCGAGTATCCTTTGCAGAACGGCCAGAAACAACTTGGAAAAGAGCCGTTTCATATAGAGGGATACGAAGTGTATGACCTGACTGTACGCGGAATCAGGGAAAACTGTTTCCGCGCAGTGCTCGGAGAAGAGCTGGTGCTGGAATACAGGGACGGAAGATTTGAGATGCGGTTTACGGATCAGGACAAGGAATCCGCCTCCGCTGGAAGAGGACTCCGATATGTTGACCTGGAACAGCTGGAAGACCTCAGGATACTGACAGACATATCTTCTGTAGAGGTATTCATAAACGGCGGAGAGTATGTGTTCAGCACAAGGTACTATCCGAAAAAGGCATGCGTCCGCATGGAAGCAGACAAAGCAGATATCTGTTTTAAGCTAATACAAATTTAGTTCAAATTAATAAAACTTTAGTATAAAAATGCCACGTTATGAAAAAACGTGGCATTTTTGTAAATATCTACCAATTTTCGTATTTTTTAGAGCATTAAATAAACCTAAAACAAAGCACTATTTACAAAGTTCATATTGCGTTCACAAAAAAATAGGAAAAAGTTCATAGAAATGTTACAATAATAAGTATCAATTGCATAATTGCACAAATATACCCTTTGGAGGAGGCGAGTGCAATGTGCAAAATATAAAAGAATGGAGGAAAAGGACTGAGAAAGGATAAATTGTCCAAAAAAAGGATGAAGAGAAAAGATTTAAAAAGAAAGGGAGCAGCAGCGATTGCAGCGGTACTCGCGGCAGGAATGGTGATTCCATCCATGGCGTTTGCAGCTGGTCCGGCTGTCAGAGTAGGATCTGACTCAAGTGTACAGATGAGTTCCGAGCCTGAAGCCGTATATGTGAACAGCTATGATGGAGCAGTCCGCTCGGAGAGCTTCAATGATAACTGGAAGTTCTACCTTGGCGATGCATCCGGCGCGGAGGAGCCGGGCTTCAATGACTCCACCTGGGAGCAGGTGAACCTTCCGCACGATTACAGTATCGAGCAGGATTACTCAACATCAATGGAAGCGGAGAGCGGTTATCTCCCGGGCGGTACCGGATGGTACAGAAAGAACTTTACGCTGGATGAAAGCGCTGCCGGCAAGCAGATCCGGATTGACTTCGGCGGTGTTTATATGAATTCCACTGTCTGGGTGAACGGTGTTCAGGTTGGTACGCATCCGTACGGTTACACCCCGTTCTCCTATGACATTACAGATTATGTAAATTTGGACGGAGATAATGTGATTACTGTGAAAGTGGATCACCAGACTCCGTCAAGCCGCTGGTATTCAGGAAGCGGTATTTACAGAAGCGTGGATCTGACGATCACGGATCCCGTACACGTAGACCTGTACGGAACCAAGATCGAGACTCCGGATCTGGCGACAGAGAAGGGAGGCAGCGTTACTACAAATATCAGCACAAACATTGCCAATGATTCCGATGAGGCAAAGAGCATAAGTCTTACGCATACCATATTCCCAAAAGACGGTGATGTGTCTGACAGCATCGGAACTGTTACAACAGAGGCGCAGGAAGTGACAGCAGGATCAAGCGCTGACATCAACGCCGTTGTTCAGGCAAATGCTCCGATCCTGTGGAGCACGGAGAATCCGCAGCTCTATACAGTAAGGACAGAGGTAAAGATCGGGGATCAGGTAGTTGATACATATGACACGGACTACGGATTCCGTTACTTTAATTTTGACGCTGATACAGGCTTCTCTCTGAACGGAGAGAATATGAAGCTCAAGGGTGTGTGCATGCACCATGACCAGGGTGCACTCGGCGCAGAGGCTTGGGAGAGTGCCATTGACCGTCAGGTGAAGATCCTGAAAGAGATGGGATGTAACTCGATCCGCGTGACACACAACCCGGCGGCAGATGAGCTGATCGAGGCCTGCAACGAGCAGGGAATACTTGTGATCGACGAAGTATTCGACGGCTGGGCATGGGCGAAGAACGGCAACAACATGGATTATGCAAGGTTCTTCAAGACAGAGATCGGCGGCGATAATGAAATTATCGGCGGAGAGGCTGATATGACATGGGCTCAGTTCGATTTGACCGCAGCAATCAAAAGAGGACAGAATGCTCCTTCCGTGATTATGTGGTCCATCGGAAACGAAGTTCAGGAGGGGGCTGGTTCTCTGAATCAGCAATATGCGGATATACAGGATGATCTGATCAGCTGGGCACAGGCGCTTGACACAACAAGACTGGTCACCAGAGGTGACAATGTAGTCAAGGGCAATACATCAGGAACAGGCTATGATATCATGAATACACTGGCAGAAGCCGGCGGAGTGGTAGGATTAAACTACACAAACGGTTCTCAGTATGATTCCCAGCATGCGGCAAGCCCGGACTGGATCATTTATGGTTCCGAGACAGCTTCATCGGTCAACAGCCGGGGCGTTTATGACAGATTAGGAAACGGCGGCGCAGGTCAGACAGACGATAAGATGCTCACTTCTTACGATAATTCTCACGTGGGATGGGGAGCAACAGCGAGCAGCGCCTGGTATGACGTGATCCAGCGTGATTTCGTTGCCGGCGAATATGTGTGGACAGGCTTTGATTATATCGGCGAGCCCACTCCGTGGAATGGAACAGGCTCCGGCGCGGTAGCGTCATGGCCGTCTCCGAAGAACTCCTACTTCGGTATCATTGATACAGCAGGACTTCCGAAAGACACTTACTACTTCTATCAGAGCCAGTGGAATGACGATGTAAATACGCTTCACATCCTTCCGGCATGGAATGAAGATGTAGTGGCGGAGAGTAATGGACAGGTGCCGGTAGTCGTGTATACAGATGCCGCGAAGGTTAAGCTGACATTGACTACAGCGGACGGTGAAGTAAAAGACCTGGGAACAAAGGAATTTACAACCAAGACGACAAATGCCGGATATACTTATCAGATTTATGAAGGCGAAGGCGCTAACAGCACAGCAAACAAAAATCTGTATCTGACATGGAATGTACCTTATGAAGACGGAACGATCACGGCAGAGGCATGGGATGCAGAAGGCCAGCCGATCGATCTGGGCACAGTAGAGGGACGCACCTCCGTCACAACAACAGGCGAGGCAGCTGAATTGTCCGCATCTGTTGACCGTACAGAAATCGCGGCAGACGGCGCGGAACTTTCCTATATTACAGTTGATGTTACAGATGAAGACGGCAACATCGTTCCTGACGCTGCGAACAATGTGAAGTTCACAGTAGAAGGCGAAGGAAAGCTTGTCGGCGTTGACAATGGAAAGCAGGATGATCACCAGTCTTATCAGGATGACAACAGAGATGCATTCAACGGACAGCTGGTTGCGATCGTGCAGTCAACCAAGACTGCCGGAGAGATCACAGTTACGGCGAGCGCAGAAGGACTTGATCCCGCGACAGTGACGATCAATACGACGCCGGTAGAGAGTGGGTCCGGCGAGACGACATTAAGCTATTATATGATGTCAAGAAACTACTATGTGAAGACCGGCAGCATGCCGCAGCTTCCGGCAACTGTGAAGGCTGTTTATTCAGACGGATCAGAGGAAGATATGGCAGTTGAGTGGGATGCGATTTCAGAAGACCAGATCGCACAGACCGGAACATTCTCAGTAGCTGGCAAGACAGCAGCAGGAGATACGGTTTCCGTAACAGTCAATATGATCGATCAGGTAGCCGCTCTGCTCAACTACACCACTACTGTTCCGGTCGGAACAGAGCCGGTGCTTCCTGAGTCCAGGCCGGCAGTGCTTCAGAACGGTGAAGTGATCAGCGCGTCCTTCCCGGTGACATGGGGAGAGCCGGAGGGCAGCTATGATCAGGCAGGCCCTGTGATGGTGAATGGTACTGCAAATGTGCTCGGCCAGGAGATGACAGTCTCAGCGGTTGTACGTGTACAGGAGCAGCAGGTGACAATTGGCGATAATGTGGCAGGAAGCGCATATTT
>DXCD01000180.1 GCA_019116185.1 Candidatus Mediterraneibacter stercorigallinarum | reverse complement strand
TACTAATAAATGTTTTGAATATTTTTTGTCCTTATTATATAATGGGGTAGAAATCAATGTTAAGATTGTGTTAAGATTATCATCTGCATGAAGCAGGAAGTATTGGAAAAACTAAGTAGACAGAAGTCTGCCGGGAAAGGTGGTGCATATATCATGGTAGAAGAGACGATCCGGTCGATCCGAGAGACGGAAGAACAAGCGGATGAGATTATCAAAGAAGCAGAGAAAAAGAGGCGGGAGATCCTTGCGGAAGCGGAACGGAAAGCAGAAGAGACTGCGGAAGAAGTCATCAGCAGGGCGAAGGCTGAGGCTCTTGAAGCTGCCGAGCAGGCGAAAGCGGATGGAGAGCGCAAAGAGGCGGATGCAGCGGCTGAGACAGAGAAGGCAGTCAGTAAGCTGAAGGAGTCTGCGCTGGCGAGGGAAAAGGAAGCCGTTGATCTTGTGATCTCTATGCTTGTGTAAAGGCGATATAATGTGATAAAGAATGTGATAAAGAAAAGGAGGGATAAGTAAATGGCGGTACTTAAGATGCAGAGGATCAGCATCTGCGCCTTAAAGAAAGACCGAAAAGCAATCCTTGAAAAGCTGCAGAGCCTGGGTGTCCTTGAAGTAGCCCCTGTCATTGACGGGGAAGACGAATATTTCAGGAAGATGGATACCGCAGGACAGCGGAGCGGATTCGAAAGAGCCGCCGCGTCCGCGGACCAGGCGCTGGAGATCCTGGAACGGTATGTTCCGGAAGAGAAGTCCATGTTCGCGGCTCTGGAAGGAAAGTTCCTGATCGAACCGGTGAAGGAGCAGCAGGTGCGGGAAAAGCGGAGAGAACTCTTAAAAACCGCAAAAGAAGTCTATGACCTGGACCGTGAACATGCAGAACAGCTTGCGGCAGTCATAAGGATGCGCAACAGCATCGAGGGCCTGACCCCATGGCTTGGGCTGGGCGTGCCGCTGAAGCCGTCGGAAACGAAGCGCGCGGTGATGTTTCCGGGGACCATGCCCGGAGGCACGACTTTGGAAACTGTGTATGAAGTGCTGGCGGAGAAAGCGCCGGACGCGGAGTGCGTGGATGTGCAGATCATATCGTCAGAGCAGAGCATGACCTATCTTGCAGTGATCTGTCTGCGGGAGGACGCGCGGGATGTTGAGGATGCGCTGCGGAGCGCGGGCTTTGCCAGACCTGCCCAGACATGGGATCAGGCTCCGGCAGAGGAGAAGAAGGAACTGGAACAGCAGATCGAGGCGTGCAGGGAAGAGACTGCGAAGATCGAGAAGCGGCTTGCAGAGCTTTCGGAACAGAGAGAAGAATTGAAGATCGTGGCGGATTATTACAGGGTGCGCGCAGACAAATACATGGTGCTGGGCAGCCTGCCGCAGTCGGAGCGGACATTCGTGCTCAGCGGCTACATCCCGCAGTGCGAGGCGTCCCATGTGGAGAAATATCTGACTGAGAGATATGACTGTATGGTGGATATCGAAGAACTGAAAGAAGATGAGGAACCGCCGGTCATCCTGAAGAACAATCCGTTCTCCATGAACATGGAGGGAATTGTGGAGTCCTATGGACTTCCGCACAAAGGAGAATTGGATCCCACGACGATCATGTCGTTCTTCTATGTGTTCTTCTTCGGTATGATGCTGTCGGACGCGGCGTATGGCGCGATTGTATCAATCGTGTGCGGGGTGCTTGTGTGGAAGTTCCCGCGGATGTCGGCTGGGATGAAGAAATCATTGAAGCTTTTCTTCTACTGCGGTCTCTCTACACTGGTGTGGGGGATCTTGTTCGGCGGATATTTCGGAAATATCGTGGATATTGTATCAGAGAAGTTCTTCGGAACAGCGGTGAGTGTCCCGGCGCTCTGGTTCATCCCGCTCAATGATCCGATGAAGCTTCTGGTGTTCTCGCTGCTCTTCGGCGTGATCCATCTGTTTACGGGGCTTGGGATCAAAGGCTATCTGTGCCTGAAGGACGGAAAGGTCACGGATTTCTTCTGTGACGTGGTGCTCTGGTTCATGCTCCTTGCGGGGCTGATCCTGATGCTTCTGCCCAGCGATATTTTCGCATCCATCGCGCAGACTCAGATCGTGTTCCCGGGCTGGCTGAACACGCTCGCAGCCATCCTGGCAGCGGCAGGTGCCATCGGTATTGTGCTCATGTCAGGACGGAGCAGTAAGAATCCGGCGCTTCGGATCGCGCTGGGCGCGTATGACCTTTACAATATCACGGGCTGGCTTAGTGACGTGCTGTCATACTCGCGTCTGCTGGCGCTGGGACTGGCCACCGGAGTGATTGCGTCAGTCATCAACCAGATGGGAAGCATGCTTCCGAATAACGTTGTGGGAGTCATTTTCTTCATCGTGATCTTTATCGTAGGGCACGCGCTGAACCTGGCGATCAACCTGCTGGGGGCGTACGTGCACACGAACCGTTTACAGTTTGTCGAGTTTTTCGGGAAGTTTTATGAAGGCGGCGGACGCCCGTTCACGCCTTTTAAAGAAAATACAAAATATGCAGATGTTAAGGAGGAAACTATATCATGAATATTGCAGGTGAATTAGGAATCGTATACGCGCTGCTGGGAGCGGCTGTGGCAGTGCTTTTTGCAGGATCAGGATCCGCGATCGGAGTCGGTATCGCCGGTCAGGCGGCATCCGGAGTCGTCACAGAAGATCCGAGTAAATTTGCCAAGGTGCTGATCATCCAGCTCCTTCCGGGTACGCAGGGATTATACGGACTGCTTGTCGGATTCATTACATTGTCAAAAATCGGCATCCTGGGCGGCGGAGTGGCAGATATTTCTGTTTCCACGGGACTTCTCATTCTCGCGGCTTGTCTGCCGATCGGTATCGTGGGACTTCTTTCCGGTATCGCGCAGGGCAAGACAGCAGCTGCTGCTATCGGGATTGTTGCGAAAAAGCCGGATCAGTTCGGCAAGGCAATGCTTTTCCCGGCCATGGTTGAGACATACGCGATCCTCGCGCTTCTGATCTCCTTCCTGGCAGTAAACGGAATCCAGGTATAGGATCCGGATTCTTGTGCAGGAAACAAGAGCCAAAGTTAAGGGCAGATTATAGAAGGAGAAGAAGAGCATGAGTGGATTGGATAAAATGAGATCCCGGATCCTTGAGGAGGCAGAGCAGTCTGCGAAGGAGATCATTGCGAAAGCAGAAGCAGATGCCCGGGCTGTCATGAAAGCAGCCGAGGAAGAAGCATGTGCCGAGGCGGCGAAAATCCGGGAGAAGGCAGAACAGAATGCCGCGGACTATGCAGGGCGCGCGGCATCCTCGGCGGACATGCGCAGGAAGCAGGCGAATCTTGCTGCAAAGCAGGAAGTGATCAGCACGGTGCTGGGAAAAGCGTATGACACGGTAATGAATCTGGACGTGAATGCGTATTTTGACCTGCTTGAGAAGCTGCTGGAAGAGCATGCGCTCCCGGAAAAGGGGGAGATCTGCTTTTCACAGAGAGATCTTGAGCGGATGCCGGAAGGATTTACAGGAAAGATAAAGACAATCGCCGCGGCAAAGGGCGGCAGCCTGACGCTCTCGGATGAAGCGCGTCCGATCGGCGGCGGCTTCCTCCTGGTGTATGGCGGGATTGAAGAAAACTGTACGATAAAGGCAGTGTTCGACTCTAAGAGAGAGGAACTGTCAGACCGGGTGAACAGGCTTTTGTTCGGATGAAGATGACCGCAAGGAGGGTTTAACTTGAGTAATACAAAATATACGTATGCGGTTGCGCGTATCCGTGCCCTGGAGGTCTCTCTTTTCTCGGACGCGGTGATCGAACAGCTCCTGGCGTGCAGGACAGCGGACGAGGCGCTTCGGTTTGTGATGGAAAAGGGCTGGGGAGATGTGTCCGGTGATGCGGATATGGACGCGGTGCTCAAAAGGGAGGAAGAAAAGACCTGGGAAGTGATCCGGGACGTGGCGCCGGACATGAAAGTGTTTGACGTGCTTTCTTACCCGAAGCTGTATCACAATTTGAAGGCAGCGGTCAAGGAAGTCTGCACGGAGAAGCAGACGCCGGGCATCTTTTATGATGACTGCGACATACCGGGCGGCGAGATGCTCCGCATCATTGAGAATCGGGAGTTCTCAAGGCTTCCCGGAAATATGGGACGCGTGGCGGAGGAGGCGCTTGACACCCTGCTGCATACAAGAGACGGGCAGCTCTGCGACGTGATGATCGATAAAGCGGCGCTGGAAGCTATTTACGAGGCGGGAAAGCGGTCTGGAGAACCGATCATAGAGAATTACGCGGATACCACGGTGGCGATCGCGGACATTAAGATCGCGGTGCGCTCCCGGAAGACGGGAAAGAGCGGAGACTTTATGCGCAGCGCCATGGCGGAATGCAGAAGTGTCAATGCAGAGCAGCTGATCCGCGCGGCGCTTTCCGGCGAGGAGGAGATCGCCCGTTATCTGGAAGGCACTTCCTATGCGGGCGGCGCGGACGCACTGAGGGAATCCCCGTCAGCCTTTGAGCGCTGGTGTGACAACCGTATGATAGAGACATTGAAAACGCAGAAATATGAGACATTTTCCGTGGGACCTCTGCTCGGATATCTGATCGCGCGGGAAAATGAGATCAAGACAGTTCGGATCATTCTGACAGGGAAACAGAACGGATTTCCCGATGATGCGGTCCGGGAAAGGATAAGGGAGATGTATGTATAAGATTGCAGTGGTCGGCGACTATGACAGTATTTACGGATTCGCCGCGGTGGGACTGGACATCTGCCCTGTGAAGGACCGGGAAGAGACGCGCGCCAGGCTGAAACAGCTCGCGGAAGGCGGATATGGTATTATCTATATCACGGAAAAAGCGGCTGCCGAGCTTGGGAGCGGGCTGGATGAGTACCGGGAGATGAAACTTCCGGCAGTCATACAGATCCCGGGCGTTTCAGGCAATACAGGAGCCGGTGTGTCAGGTGTGAAGAAGACCGTGGAGCAGGCGGTCGGGTCAGATATTCTGTTTGGAGGAGTAGGCGAATGAGCACAGGAGT
>DXCD01000020.1 GCA_019116185.1 Candidatus Mediterraneibacter stercorigallinarum | reverse complement strand
CTGCGCTTATGCAGGGCGCGTGTAAGAAACGATTTTCCGCACGGCATAGCCGAGGACGGCTTTTTGTCCTGCAGCTTCGGTCAGGAGGACATGAGGCATGCATGTCCGGTCTGCCGGCCGCGGAGATAAAGAAGGAGAATGTAAATGGCAGGCAACAATACATACGATGCAGGCAGTATCGCGGTGCTGGAAGGACTTGAGGCAGTCAGGAAGCGTCCCGGTATGTATATCGGAAGTGTATCTACAAAAGGATTAAATCATCTTATCTATGAGATCGTAGACAACTCCGTGGACGAGCATCTGGCAGGATACTGTTCGGAGATCCGGGTAACTCTGGAAAAGGACGGTTCCGCCACAGTCACGGATAACGGGCGCGGCATCCCGGTGGACATGCACCAGAAAGGAGTGTCCGCGGCAAGGCTCGTGTTCACGACTTTGCACGCGGGAGGAAAGTTTGATGATTCCGCATATAAGACAAGCGGCGGTCTGCATGGAGTGGGCTCCTCTGTTGTGAATGCACTTTCTGTTTATATGGATGTCAAGATCAGCAGAGACGGCTATATCCACCACGACCGCTACGAGAGAGGAGTCCCGGTGGTCGAGCTGGAGGACGGCCTGCTGCCGAAGATCGGGAAGACGAGGAAGACCGGAACTACCATTAATTTTCTCCCGGATGACACGATCTTTGAAAAGACGAAGTTCCGTGCAGAAGAGGTAAAGAGCCGGCTTCATGAGACTGCTTACCTAAACCCCGAACTGACGATCATTTTTGATGATAAACGCCTCGAAGAGCCGGAACATGTGGTTTACCATGAGCCGGAAGGGATCATCGGCTTTATCCGCGACCTGAATAAGAAAAAAGAAACCCTGCACGAGCCCGTATATTTCAAGGGGGAGTCCGAGGGTATCGAGGTAGAAGCAGCATTACAGTATGTCAATGAATTCCATGAGAATGTGCTGGGCTTCTGTAACAATATCTACAATGCAGAAGGCGGTACCCATCTGACCGGATTTAAGACTACATTTACTACGGTTATGAACCAGTATGCGAGAGAGCTGGGGATCCTGAAGGAGAAGGATGCCAATTTTACGGGCGCTGATATCCGAAACGGCATGACAGCCATTGTATCCATCAAGCATCCGGATCCCAGGTTCGAGGGGCAGACAAAGACAAAGCTGGACAACCCCGATGCATCCAAGGCGGTGGGAAAGGTGACCGGCGAGGAGATCGTACGGTATTTTGACCGGAATCTGGACACCCTAAAGACCGTGCTCTCCAGCGCCGAGAAAGCGGCGAAGATCCGAAAGACCGAGGAAAAGGCAAAGACAAACCTGCTCACCAAGCAGAAGTATTCTTTTGACAGCAACGGGAAGCTTGCCAACTGTGAGAGCCGTGACCCGAAGAAATGCGAGATCTTCATCGTGGAGGGAGATTCCGCCGGCGGCTCGGCGAAGACGGCGAGAGACCGGAATTTCCAGGCAATCCTTCCGATCAGGGGTAAGATCTTGAATGTGGAGAAGGCGAGTATTGACAAGATCCTCGCCAACGCGGAGATCAAGACCATGATCAATGCATTCGGATGCGGATTTTCGGAAGGCTACGGGAACGATTTTGATATCACGAAATTGAGATACGACAAGATCATCATCATGGCAGATGCGGACGTTGACGGAGCGCATATTTCCACGCTGCTCCTCACGCTGTTCTATCGCTTTATGCCTGAGCTGATCTACGAAGGACATGTGTATATCGCCATGCCGCCACTTTATAAAGCCATGCCGAAGAATGGCGAGGAAGAATACCTTTACGATGATAAGGCTCTGGAAAAATACCGGAAGACCCACAAAGGCTCGTTCACCCTCCAGAGATACAAAGGTCTCGGCGAGATGGATGCGGAACAGCTCTGGGAGACCACACTCGACCCGGAGCGAAGGCTTCTGAAGCTGGTGGAGATCGAGGACGCGAGGATGGCTTCCAGTGTGACGGAAATGCTCATGGGTACGGAAGTGCCGCCGAGGCGCGCGTTCATCTATGAGAACGCCACAGAGGCGGAGCTGGACATCTGATAAATGCCGGCCGGCACAGCTCCGGCTGGCAAATCGGAAGCCGCAGAGTGATGAAGGAGAATTAAGGAATGAACAGTGAATCACAGATCATAAGGACAGAGTACTCAGACCTTATGAAAAAATCATATATTGATTACGCTATGAGCGTGATCATTGCCCGCGCCCTGCCGGATGTAAGGGACGGGCTTAAACCAGTCCAGCGCCGCACCCTCTATGATATGTACGAGCTGGGCATCCGCTATGACAAGCCTTACCGTAAATGCGCCCGTATCGTGGGAGACACCATGGGTAAATACCATCCCCACGGAGACAGCTCCATCTATGAAGCGCTGGTGGTCATGGCGCAGGATTTCAAGAAGGGACAGACCCTTGTGGACGGTCACGGAAACTTCGGCTCCATCGAAGGGGACGGAGCGGCGGCGATGCGTTATACGGAGGCAAGGCTTACGAAATTCACTCAGGAAGTGTGTCTTGCGGACCTGGATAAAGATGTCATTGATTTCGGACCGAACTTTGACGAGACGGAGAAAGAACCCCTCATTCTGCCCATGCGCGTGCCGAACCTGCTTGTAAACGGCGCAGAAGGGATCGCGGTTGGTATGGCGACCAGCATCCCCACCCACAACCTGGGCGAGGTCATTGACGCGGTCAAGGCATACATGAAAAATGACGAGATCAGCACAAGGCAGCTCATGAAGTACATCAAAGGACCGGATTTCCCCACAGGAGGTATCGTGGTAAATAAAGACGACCTTCTGGACATCTATGAGACCGGCCAGGGAAAGATCAAGATCCGGGGCAAGGTCGAGGTGGAAGAATTAAAAGGCGGGAAAAAACAGCTTGTCATCAGCGAGATCCCGTATACCATGATCGGAACGGGCATCGGCAAGTTCTTAAACGATGTGGCGAACCTGGTGGAGACGAAGAAGACCACGGACATTGTGGACATCTCCAACCAGTCCTCAAAAGAAGGGATCCGAATTGTCCTTGAATTAAAGAGAGGGGCAGACGCGGAGAACTTAAAGAACATGCTCTACAAGAAGACCCGCCTGGAGGACACCTTCGGCGTAAATATGCTCGCCGTGGCAGACGGACGCCCGGAGACGCTGGGCCTTAAGAAGATCATTGAGCACCATGTGGACTTCCAGTTCGAGCTGGCGACCCGCAAATATAAGACTCTCCTTGCGAAAGAGCAGGAGAAGAGCGAGGTCCAGGAAGGGCTGATCAAAGCCTGCGATGTGATCGATCTGATCATTGAGATCCTGAGGGGAAGTAAGTCTGTCAAGGATGCACGCGCCTGTCTTGTAAACGGCGTGACGGACAATATCACTTTCAAGTCCAAGATCTCGAAGAAGATGGCAGCCCTGCTCCGGTTTACCGAGCGCCAGGCGACCGCTATCCTGGAAATGCGCCTGTACCGATTGATCGGTCTGGAGATCGAGGCACTGATCGCGGAGCATGAGCAGACCCTCAAAAATATCGCAAGGTATGAAGATATCCTGAATAATTATGACTCCATGGCAGGGGTGATCATAGAAGAGCTGGACACCTTCAAGAAGGAGTACGCGCGGAAGCGGCGCACAGTCGTTGAGAATGCGGAAGAAGCTGTCTTCGAGG
>DXCD01000019.1 GCA_019116185.1 Candidatus Mediterraneibacter stercorigallinarum | reverse complement strand
TACATTTACCGTTGGGAAGGTTTCGCTGGATCTGGAGGAACCGAACTGGGTTCCGCCGGAGAATATTACGCCGGAACAGGAGATGAAAAAAGATCCGCAGATTCTCAATAGCGGGATAAACAGCGAATTTGTTTTTCTGGAGGTTTCGGTCCCGTATAAAAATGTTGTAACAGCGAATTCGGACGGCACGAAAAATCCTGCGGTTGAGCATGAGCTTTTTACTTACAGTGTGAACAAAGGGTGGACGGAAATAGGAAGCGGTAGGAAAGACGAAGGAAATAAGACTGTGACCCATCTGTATGTTTATGGCACGGAAGAAGCATGCACTGCTTTGGGAAAAGATGAGACAACTCCGACATTATTTGATACCGTGCGTTTTATTAATGCGGTCGAAGGGCAGGGGCTGGAAGAGACGACACAGCATATTGTTCTCAACGCATATGGCATCCAGAGCACGGATATAAACGGAGGAACAGTTTCGCCGGAAGAAGTGTGGAGTGTATTGTCCAATCAGCTTCAGAATGAAGCATGATCTGTATGCTGGCGGAGACGCAGGAGTCTGCCGGGCGGTGAAAGTCCGGCGGACAGATGGAAAAGGGAGGAAACGATATGTACAGACGGTGGGTGACGGGCGTGTCGCTGATATCGGTTCTGCTGTGTGCATCCGGAACGGCTGTGTATGCCATTCCGGAGGCTTTGGTTGAAAATAATTTTGAGACCGGTATCGTCGACATCAGCCTGCATGAATATATGTTGAATGAGAGTGGGGAGGAGACGGAATGGGTTGATCCGGAAGCCGTGCTTCCGGGCATGCAGATATCCAAGATCCCGAGAATTACAAACGAGGGGAACAGCTGTTATGTGCGCGTGAAGCTTGAATTCGAAGGGACAGAAGCAGTTGATGAAGAGGACCTGTACGGCATGGATGTGAACTGGATCCGGGCAGAAGACGGATACTATTATTACAAGAACATTCTGGACGAGTCGGACAGTGTAGATGTGTTCCAGGGGATCAGGATACCTGAGGATTTGTCCCAGGAAGAGATGCAGGGACAGATATTCAGCCTGAACATAGATGCGGACGCGATTCAGGCGGCGAACTTTACCCCTGATTTTGATGCGGCGGAACCATGGGGCGAGGTGGAGATCCTGGAGAGTACGGCGGAAGAAGGGTATGATATTACTGCCTTCAAACAGGGCTCGAATCTTTCGCTGGAGATTGAATACCAGGGGAGTACGGGCGCGATGACTGCAGACCCGGATGATTTCTTTTCGAATATACCGTATCTTATGCCCGGAGATGAATACAGTGACAGTGCGGTTATGAAGAATGAAAGTGACCATGATATGCGGATTTATTTCCGAAGTGAGCTGCTGGAAGAAAAGGAGATCCTGGACCGGATTGAGCTTTTGATAGAGGCTGATACCCTTGAGGGCAGACGGACGATCTACGATGGAGAACTGTGCGGAAAAGACATTACAGACAGCATCTGTCTCGGAACGATACCTGCGGGCGGACAGGGAGAATTCTCTTTTGCAATCCGTGTGCCGGCAGAGCTTGATAATGAATATTCCCTGGAAGCCGGCTGTGTGAAATGGATATTTTCTGCCGAAGAGATTATCCGGGAGCAGATTGCCGTACAGACTGGAGATAATAATGAAAAGCTGGGAATGGCACTGCTCGGATGCGGGTGCTCGCTTGGGAGCCTGGCAGCGCTTCTCCTTTACAGGCAGCGGAAGCGCCATACCGGTTTTGGAAAGGGGGAACCGTGATGAGACATTCTGGAAAATATATTGCTGCGAGTGCATGCGCCTTGCTTCTTCTGGCATTGTCAGTCGGGGGGATAGCTGCTTATTTTGTCGCATCGGGGACGAAAGATAATCCGGTAACTGCCGGGCAGAATGTGACGGAGATCGAAGAGGAATTCCCGGATCCTCCTGATGTGCCGGAAGAGGGGGAGGACTATGTGAAGAAGGTCTGGGTGGAAAACCGGCAGAGCGTGCCCTGCTATATCCGTGCCGCAGTGGAATTCAGCAGCAGTGATACGGGATACGATGTGAGCCTGTCCGGACTGAACAAGACAGAGTGGACTTATATAAGCGCTGCGGAGAATGAAAAACTGGGCGGATATTATTATTACAAAAAAGCGGTGTCTCCGGGTCAGAGTACAGAATGTCTTTTCGAGGGAGTATCCTTCCGGTCTGCTGAGACAGGAAGACATGTGGAGCAGGGGGAACCTTTTGAAGTAATCGTCTATGAAGAATCTGTCCAGGCCGGGGAACATTCCTCATATCTGAGCGCCTGGGATTCGTTTATAAGGAAGTGAGGTGGAGGCCATGAAGATGGATCGTATGGCAGACAAGATCAGAAATGCGGCGGTGCTGGCAGTGCTGTGGTTTGTGTTTGTAATTATTTCGGTTTTCGGGACAGAGCCGGCGGAAGTGGAAGCTGCTATGGCGGACAATGCATATACACAGCCGTTCTGTGCGGATTATTATGCGTTTCGAGAAGCCAGAATGAAAACAACGGACCGGAGTTACCCGGGCGGATGGCAGGAAATTAACGGTAAGCGCTTCTATATGGTGACGGATCGGCAGTGCTATGCATCAGGATGGAAACGGTTTCAGGGGAAGAATTATTATTTTGACGATGACGGATACTGCGTCACCGGATGGATACGGACAACTGCTGAAGTGAAATGGGGAACAGAGGCGAGAGTTATGTATTTTGATCCGGAGAGTGCCCAGATGCTGACCGGTTATCATGTGATAGACGGGATCGGCAGGGCTTTTAACAATACCGGGTATCTGATGGTTGGAAGAGATAATCAGCTGAAAGTGGGAGGAGAGACGTACCTGACAGATAATGCGGGGGTGTGCAGCCATTTTGTGCCCGCGCTGGGAGGATCCTTTCAGAATGCGGCGGAGGTGTTCCCTGCGCTTTCGCCGGATGATGTAGTCAGCGGGGATTATGAGTTTCAGGCGAAAGTAAATGACAATACAACAGTGGAAACATTCGGATTTGATTCGTCCCTGTTTGCAGGTTCATCAAGTTCGGGCTACATAGAATGGTGCAATGTGAAGGATGAGTCACTGAAAGGGGTGATCGGCGCATGGTATCGAAATGTAGGTACCTATCAGGGGCGTACTGTGGATGTAAAATGTGTCATATCGGATTATAAGCTGCAGGACCTGTACGGAAATGAGTGGGGGATGATCGGATTTAACAGAGAACATATCGGGATTGCCCAGAACGGCGTGGAATATGCGGAAATGCGTATGGAGTTCTATGATCACGAGAGCGGCGAAAAGATCAGGGTCCGGGGATATGCGACAATTGCGGATGTTGATTTTTCGCAGGCGTGTGCGATTACTTCTCCCTGTGAGAAGATCTATGTGGCACAGGACTGTGAGCTTCTGTACATGGCAGGGGAAGGAGGAAGTCCGGTTTTTGCGGACGATCTTTATAACTGGAAATCGAGAGTGG
>DXCD01000179.1 GCA_019116185.1 Candidatus Mediterraneibacter stercorigallinarum | reverse complement strand
AAGCCCTTTACGCCGTTTCAGTGGGCATCCATGTTCCCGGCAGAAGAATATACAAGACGCGCTTTGATCGTGAAGGATGAATTTCAGGCGCAGTTAAACCGCAAGAGCTTGAAATATAACTGGCATGACGCGCAGACCACGGTCCTGGAGGGCGTCATGGCACGAGGAGACCGGCGGGTCGGCCGCGTGATCGAGGAGGCTTACCGGCTGGGATGCCTGTTCGATTCATGGACAGAATGCTTTGATAATGACCTGTGGATGCAGGCTTTTGAAAATACAGGCTTGGATATTGATTTTTACAACTTAAGGCAGCGCGGGGCGGACGAGCTTTTTCCATGGGATTTCATCGATATCGGTGTGAGCCGGAAATTCCTGTACAGAGAATGGGAAAAGGCGATGAGAGGAGAAGTCACTCCCAACTGCCGGATGCAGTGTTCCGGCTGCGGAGCCGCGGCATTTGGAGGAGGTGTCTGTTATGAAGGCAAGAATTAAATTCAGAAAATACGGAATCCTGCGTTTCATCGGACATCTGGACGTGATGCGGTTCTTCCAGAAGCTCATGCGGCGCGCGGATATCCCCATCGCATTTACCGGAGGGTACAGCCCTCATATGATCATGTCCTTTGCCAGTCCCCTTGGAATCGGCCTGACAAGCGACGGAGAATATCTGGACATTGAACTGACTGCTCCTGTGGACAGTCAGGAAGCGGTAAAGCGGATGAACGCGGAGTGTGTGGAAGGGATCGAGGTGGTGAGCATCTGCCAGATCCCAGATGAAAAGAAAATGACGGGAATGACGATCCTCGCCGCGGCAGATTATCTGGTCTCAGTGAAAAACGGCTCCCTCCCGGATGACTGGACAGACGCTTTTGCTGATTTTATGGCGCAGGATGAGATCCGTGTGGTCAAACAGACAAAGCGCAGCGAGAGAGAAGTGGACATCCGGCCGCTGATCTACGGATGGGAATTCCGTGGTGAGAGCATCTGGCTGCAGCTGGCTGCCGGAAGCACGGATAACTTGAAACCTGATCTTGTGATGGAGACCTTCCTCTCCCGGACTGATATTCCGGCTGATTCTGTGTCATTTGCATACCACAGGCTTGAAATGTATGCGGATATGGGGAAAGAAGGCGAGAGGGCTCTTGTGACGTTGGAATCACTGGGGCAGGAGATGACCGTGTGATTCAGACGTTCATTTCCTGTAAACGGGCATATGATAAAAGGAGTAGAAATTGGAACGGAAGATCCTGATCGAAAAAAGAGACAACCGAATACGGACCTATTTTCTTGAAGACGGGGATATCGTTGAGATCCACAGCGCCCCGGTCGAAGAGACAGGCGCCGGCTGCCACAGGCTCGGGGATGTCTACGTGGGCAAGGTGAAAAATATCGTCCCCAATATCGGAGCAGCGTTTATTGAGATTGAAAAAGGCGTGAACTGTTATTATGACATGAAAGATGCAAAAACCGCTTTCTTCACGCATAAATCCGGTCAGAAAGCACTCTGCATCGGGGATGAGCTCGTCGTTCAGATCAGCCGGCAAGCCATTAAGTCGAAAGCGCCCACCGTGACAGGAAATATCAGCTTTACCGGACGGTATGCCGTGCTGACTCACGGAAACACCAGAATCGGCGTGTCCTCCAAGATCCCGAAGAGCTTGAGAGATAACTACAAGGAACAATTGAGCAGCTTCCAGAATGACAGGTATGGGATCATTGTGAGAACCAATGCCAGGGACGTTCCCTTCCAGGAGGTAATCAATGAGATTAATTCCTTGCGGGAAGAGTATGACGCTCTTTTTGAGAATGTATGTACACGTAAGTGCTTTTCCTGCCTGAAATCAGCGCCGCCGTCCTATATTCTGGATCTGAAGAACGTTTATATGGATGGCATGAAAGAGATTGTCATAGGCGACAAAGGATTGTATACAAGAATACAATCTTATTTTCGGTCTGAGCTTCCGGATAAAGCAGATCTGCTGAAGCTTTATGACGACCCGTCTTTCCCCCTTGATAAACTGTACAGCACACAGACGATCCTGGAAAAAGCGCTGAAGGAGAGGGCATGGCTTAAGACCGGCGGATATCTGGTTATCCAGCCCACAGAAGCACTGACTGTCATTGACGTGAATTCCGGTAAAACGGCAGTCCGGGCGGGAAGCAGGTCAGGGAGCGAAGAGGGGGCGATGAAGGTCAACCTGGAGGCAGCGAGAGAAGCCGCAAAACAGATCCGGCTGAGGAACCTCTCCGGCATCATTATCGTTGACTTTATCAATATGGATTCTGAAGAAAATACACAGCGCCTCCTTAGTGAATTCCGCTTTCTGCTCGCAAAAGACCCGATCCAGACATCACTTGTGGATATCACTCCGCTGGGGCTTGTGGAGATCACCCGGAAAAAAGTGCGCAGGCCGCTTTATGAAGAGGAAAATTATCATTTACAACCCCTGACGGAAGCGTTATAATATTGAACCGAGAATGCGCCGAAAAGGCGCTGGTCCTCTCCGGTGATACGGATCTTGATTCCGGAGAGAGACCGTGAGCATAACATTACGATAAAAGTTCGGCATTTGGAGGAAGAGAAAGAATGAAAAAAGTAGTGAAGTTCGGCGGGAGCTCCCTGGCAAGCGCTGATCAGTTTAAAAAGGTAGGGGCGATCATCCATGCGGATGAAAACAGACGTTATGTTGTGCCGTCTGCTCCCGGCAAACGCTTTTCCAGCGACATCAAGGTGACAGATATGCTGTATGCCTGCTATGACGCTGCAGTAAAAGGAGAGGACTTTTCAGAGCAGCTTGAAAATATCAAGGCAAGATACCAGGAGATCATTGACGGACTGAATCTGGATTGTTCCCTGGATGAAGATTTTGAGATCATCCGCGGGAATTTTCAGGACAAAGCAGGCGTGGACTATGCGGCTTCCAGAGGTGAATTCTTAAATGGTAAGATCATGTCCTCTTACCTTGGATTTGAATTTGTAGACGCGGCTGAAGTCGTGCGCTTTAACGATGACAGCAGTTTTAATGATGAAGTGACGAATGATCTGCTCTCTGAAAGACTCAAAGATATGCAGACAGCTGTGGTGCCCGGATTCTATGGTGCCAAAGCGGACGGGACGGTAGTGACATTTTCACGGGGCGGTTCTGACATCACAGGTTCTCTTGTGGCCCTCGCGGCTCACGCTGACTTGTATGAGAACTGGACGGACGTGTCCGGATTCCTGATCGCGGATCCGCGTATCGTAAAGAATCCGAAGGCAATCGAGACGATCACTTACAAGGAATTACGAGAGCTTTCATACATGGGAGCAAGCGTGCTTCATGAAGACGCGATCTTCCCGGTAAGAAAGGCGGGCATCCCGATCAATATCCGCAATACAAACGCGCCTGAGGACAAAGGCACTCTCATCGTAGAGAGCACATGCCGCCAGCCCAGATACACAATTACAGGGATCGCCGGAACAGACGGATTTGCTTCCATCACGATAGAGAAAGCGATGATGAACTCTGAGGTCGGCTTCTGCCGCAAGGTGCTTCAGGTGTTCGAGGACAACGGCATTTCCATCGAACATATGCCGTCAGGGATCGACACCATGACAATCTTTGTTAATAAAAATACATTTGAAGAAAGAGAGCAGAAGATCCTCTCAGACATCCAGCGTTCAGTCCACCCGGACCATATGGAACTGGAATCTGACCTGGCTCTGATCGCGGTGGTAGGCCGGGGCATGAAGTCCACGCGTGGTACTGCGGGACGGATCTTCTCAGCGCTGGCGCACGCGCATATCAATGTTAAAATGATCGACCAGGGCTCAAGCGAGCTCAATATCATTGTCGGTGTGAAACACGAGGATTTCAAAAATGCGATCCGCGCGCTGTATGAAATCTTCGTCCTTACACAGATCTAGAGAAAGGCGGACAACAGACAAAGATGAACATCCTGTTCTTTTTAAAGCCCAAAAGTGAAACAGCTTATGTATATGACTACGGCACGCTCCGGCAGGTGCTGGAGACAATGGAATACCA
>DXCD01000178.1 GCA_019116185.1 Candidatus Mediterraneibacter stercorigallinarum | reverse complement strand
AATCCGGTCAGAAATATCCCCCATACTGCTAAAGGCGCAAGAGCAATAACAAAATACTGGTATTTATTAAAATAAGCCTCGCTTCCGGCATAGGCATACAGCACCGTAAAACCGTACTGAGCTTTCCGTCCGCTGTAATGCTTAATAAATATTCCATGAACAAATTCATGAAGGAAAATATACAAGACCATTCCTCCGCACACAGCGACAAGCCGGACGAAATACATGAGCATCCCTTCAGACATACTGTAAAATGTCTGAATAGGAACGAATAGATGTCCGATAATCCCCCCGATAAGGAAAACGCAAAGCGCCAGTCCATTGATAAGGAACACAAGCCTGCGGTCTTTCTGCATATCAAGCCTGCATTCTTCCTGATACCCGCCCGGCAGGACAAAACACGCTGTTTGCGAATTTGTCTTCTTACTCATAACACTTGTCCCCCTCTCTCATCACTCTTGTTCCTGCAGATCATCTCCCGGCAGCCGGATCGATTTTCTTAATGACCTGATGTCCCGTAAAGATTTAGTATCACACATCCTGCTGCGATCAGCACGACTGCAATCACTCCAACAGTATTCAGTTTCTGACCGAATATGACGGCAGAAATAATCGTTGTGGCAACGATCCCTCCCGCGCACCATGTGGCATAAGCCACACCCAGATTGATCTTAAGCAGCGCTTTGGAAAATGAATAAAAACATAAGACATAAAAAACAACACAGCCCGCGGCGGGAATGAGCTTCGTGAATCCTTCAGACGCCTTCAGCAGAGTCGTTGCGATTATCTCAAAGACGATCGCCATTCCAAGTAACAGATATTGCATAGTATATCCTCCTGATTTTCCCGGCTTTTCCCGGAATCTTTTTTTAATCTGTCCTACAAAATTATACATTGTTTTTCTAATTTCATCAATTAAAATCAAATTGTTAGCACTCGCGTCAAAAGAGTGCTGATTTTCTATTGACTTTTAAATTTTGCTGTACTAGAATGTCTTTTAGGTAAAAAGCCAGCCCTGAAATGAGTATCTGGGGCTGCATGACAAATCTGAAAAGGAGTGTTCAATATGGCAGTTAAAAAAGGAAATTTATCTATTGACAGCGAGAATATATTTCCGATCATAAAAAAATGGGTATATTCAGATCATGATATCTTTGTACGTGAGATGGTATCCAACGGATGCGATGCAATCACGAAATTGAAAAAACTGGATATGATGGGAGAATATGAACTTCCGGATGGCTATAAGCCGAAGATAGAAGCCATCGTCAATCCGAAAGAAAAGACTATGAAATTTATTGACAACGGTCTCGGCATGACAGCTGACGAAGTTGAGGAATATATCACACAGATCGCATTTTCAGGCGCGACTCAGTTCCTCGAAAAATATAAAGACAAGACCACAGAGGACGATATGATCGGACATTTCGGTCTTGGATTTTATTCTGCATTTATGGTTGCAGACGAGGTACAGATCGATACTCTTTCCTATAAGGAGGGAGCAGTGCCGGTACACTGGGCCAGCCAGGGCGGTACAGAGTACGAGATGCAGGACGGCAGCAAGACGACTGTGGGTACAGAGATCACCCTGTTCCTGAATGACGACAGCCTTGCTTTTGCAAATGAGTACCGCGCAAGAGAAGTCCTTGAGAAATACTGCTCTTTTATGCCGGTAGAGATTTTCCTGTCCAAAGCTGATGCAGAGCCCGAATATGAGACGATCGACGAGGAAGACCTGCTCGACACGGATACCGTTATCGAGCATATTGAGGAAGCCCCCGCTGATAACAATTCTGCGGACGAGGACGGGAAAGATGGCGAAAAGGCTGAGCCAAAGAAAAAAGTAAAGATCATAAAGCGCCCGGTACCTATCAACGATATCCATCCGCTGTGGGGCAAAAACCCGAGCGAGTGCACCAAAGAAGAATATATCGACTTCTACCGCAAGGTATTTATGGACTACAAAGAGCCTTTGTTCTGGATCCACCTGAACATGGACTATCCGTTCAACCTAAAAGGAATCCTCTATTTCCCGAAGATCAACACAGAGTATGAGTCCATAGAAGGAACAATCAAGCTGTATAATAACCAGGTATTCATCGCGGACAATATTAAAGAAGTAATCCCGGAATTCCTGATGGTATTAAAGGGAGTCATTGACTGCCCTGATCTTCCGCTTAACGTATCCAGAAGCGCTCTTCAGAACGATGGATTTGTCAACAAAGTAGCTGATTATATTTCTAAGAAGGTTGCTGACAAACTGACCGGGATGTTCAAGACAGACCGCGAGAATTATGAGAAATACTGGGATGACATTAGCCCATTTATCAAATTCGGGTGCCTGAAGGATGAAAAGTTCGGAGAAAAGATGAAAGATTCCATGATCTATAAGAACCTGGATCACAAATATCTGACCCTGGACGACATCATCAAAGAGAGCAGAGATGAAGTGCCAGAAGATTCTGCATCCGAAGGACAGACGGAAGATAATTCCACAAAAACAGCCTCCGGCACAGAGGAACCTCAGACAGAGGCTGAAAAATCCGATGGTGACAAGAAAGAGGAAGAAAAAACCAGCATCTATTATGTGACGGACGAAGTGCAGCAGAGCCAGTACATTAATATGTTTAAGGCTCAGGGACAGGATGCGATCATCCTGACGCACAATATTGACTCTGCATTTGTGACCTATCTGGAGCAGAAGCATCCAGACATCCAGTTCCTGCGGATCGACGCTGATGTCCACGAGTCTCTGAAGGACGAAGTCGCAGAGGACGAAAAGGAATCTTTCCAGAAAGCGGCTGACAGCCTTGTAGAGATTTTCCGCAAAGAGCTGAATAACGATAAGCTTAACGTAAAAGTTGAAAAACTCAAAGATGATAAGGTTGCTTCCATGGCAGTTCTGTCCGAACAGGAACGGCGCATGGCTGAAATGATGAAGATGTACGGCATGGGAGGCATGGATCCGTCCATGTTCGGCAGCCAGGCTACACTGGTTCTGAACGCAAACCACCCGCTGGTACAGTTCCTTGTCGAGCACAAGCGCAGTAAAAACGTTCCGATCATCTGCAAGCAGCTCTACGACCTGGCAATGCTGGCGCATAAGCCGCTGAGCCCGGAGGAGATGACCGCATTCGTACAGAGAAGCAATGAGATCATGATGCTCCTGACAAAATAAAAATCCGGATTTGTGGGTTAAATCTGGATTTCTCTGGGGCCCTTCCGCCTTGAGTAAACCAGAAAACAGCGAAGCGCCTTTTCGAAAAAACGTTCAGATCGTGTGTGCGGCTGACTGAGGCGACTTCGGAATGAGGCTTAGTAAAACTTAAAATTCGGAACTATGCGTTGAAATTGGCAGAGGGATTGTCTGAGACGAAGGCGAGTTGCCCTCTGCCAATTTCTGCTCTTAGCATAGTTCCGAATTTTCTAGTTTTACTTGCCTCGTGGAGCGGAGCCAAAGCCAGCCGTACACACGATCTGAATACGTCTTCGATATCCCTGCTTCACTGTTTTCGGCCGATTTTCTCATCCTCGGACTCCCCGATAAATCCAGATTTATTCCTGCATCCCCCGATATACTTTTTCTGCTGTCATGGGCAGTTCTCTTATGATCACTCCCACTGCATTCTGGATCGCGTTTGATATTGCCGGCGATGGTGTATTGATAACGATCTCTCCGATTGATTTTGCCCCAAACGGTCCGGTAGGCTCATAACTGCTCTCGAATTCCACACGGATATTCCCCACGTCAAGCCGGCTCGGGATCTTATACTGCATAAAGGAATTGCTGTAGTTCTTTCCTTTCGCATTGTATACAATATCCTCGTAAAGCGCCATTCCGATTCCCTGGGCGATCCCTCCCTCGGTCTGCACGCGGGCAAGGTTCGGATTTACAACGGTGCCGCAGTCTACGACAGCCGCATAATCGATCATCTCCACCACTCCTGTTTCCTTATCGATCTCCACTTCTGCAATGCCTGCCATAAACGGCGGAGGAGATGTAGGTGAAGAAAAGGCTTCATTCGCAGACAACGGTTCATTACTGCTGCACATTACCCGGTTTCCAATCTCTTTTCTGGAGATGGACTCCCCTGTCTTTAAATTCGTCACTTTCTTCCCATCGAATTCAACATCAGCCGGAGAGCAGCCAAGATACTCCGCACCCCGCTCACAGATTTTCTCGCGGAGCGTCTCACACGTCTTCACGACTGCCATTCCTGTCACGTAAGTCGTGCTGGATGCATACGATCCGCAGTCATACGGGGATGTATCCGTATCCACTCCGGACACGATAATATCCTCCAGTTCACAGTCCAGGCATTCTGCCGCCATCTGCGAAAGGATGGTATCACAGCCGGTCCCCATATCTGTAGCACCGATCATCAGGCTGTAAAAGCCGTCGTCATTTACCTTGATGGCAACAGAGCCTGTATCCACTCCGGAGATACCTGATCCCTGCATTGCCATCGCAACGCCGACTCCCCGGACTTTGCCGTTCCCCATATCGCGGCACGGGTATTTCTCATCCCAGCCGATCATCTCTTTCGCGCGCTCCAGGCAGCGGTCCAGCGCACAGCTCTGCGCGGTCTCCCCGTAATATGCGGGCATGACCTGACCTTCCCGGACCATATTCTTCTCACGCAGTATGGTAGGATCCATACCCAGCACCTGTGCAAGTTCATTTACGGCAGATTCTACCGCAAATATTCCCTGAGTAGCTCCATAACCGCGGTATGCCCCTGCGGACATCACATTTGTGTACACCACATCATAAGTGAAGCGAAATGCTTCTGCTTTCCCGTAGAGCGGGATAGATTTATGCCCGGAGAGACCAACAGTCGTAGGTCCGTGTTCACCGAACGCTCCCGTATTAGACAACGTATACAGATCGATTCCTCTGATATTGCCTTCTTTGTCAGCCCCGAGGCGGACATGCATCTCCATCTCGTGGCGCGGAGAGGATGCGATCAGAGACTCTTCTCTTGTATAAATGATCTTCGCCGGTTTCCCTGTCTTCCAGGTCACGATCGCCGGATAAACCTCTGATACGGAAGTCTGCTTTGCTCCGAAACCGCCCCCGATCCTCGGTTTGACCACACGAACTTTATATTTCGGAATATCAAGGGCATTTGCGAGGATACGACGGATATGGAACGGGACCTGAGTGGATGACACCACATTCAATCTGCCATAAGTATCCAGGTAAGTGTAGGTACGGAAGGTCTCCATCATCGCCTGCTGGTTTGCCTTTGTATGATATACCCTGTCGATCACATAGTCGCAGGAGGCTAATACATCCTCAATATCCCCGCTCTCGCTGACCTCATGGGCGCACAGGTTTCTCCTATTATCCGCGCCCACCGGACAGAGGCTTTTCCAGTTTTCCTCCGGATGGACAAGGATCGGATTATCTTTTGCCGTGCGGAAATCAAGCACCGGCTCCAAAACCTCATATTTTATCTTGATAAGCTTCATTGCCTTTTTCACTGCTTCTTCTGAAGTCCCGGCAATGATCGCCGCCGCGTCTCCCACAAAGCGTACTCTCTGATCAAGGATCAGCCTGTCGTACGGGCTGGGCTCCGGATAGGTCTGTCCTGCCATTGTAAAACGCTTGTCCGGACAGTCTTTATAAGTAAGGATACACTCGATACCGGGAACCGCTTCCGCTCTTGCGGTATTAATATCCTTGATCAGGGCATGGGCGTAGGGACTCCTGAGAACTTTGACGACCAGGCAGTCCGCAGGGGCGAGATCATTTGTATAAACAGCTTTTCCAGTCACAAGCGCATGCGCGTCTACTTTTGATACCGGCTGATTGACAATACGGAGTTTTCCCCGGACGACTGTACGCGCCGGTCTATTCTTTTCTGCTGCCATTATACATACGCCTCCCTTCCTGATTTCCCGTCTCTTTTCTCTGCCTTTGCCTGCATATATTTCTGAATGGCGCGAAGCTGTCCCATATATCCGGTACAGCGGCACAGATTTCCCGCCAGGTACTCCTTGATATGGTCAATGCCCGGATTGTCCAGTTCACGGAACATTGCCAGCACATTCATAATGAACCCGGGAGAACAGAATCCGCACTGCTCTGCTCCTTCCCCTGCAAGGAATGCGCCGAACTCCGCCGCTTCCTTCTCAACGCCCTCCAGCGTTGTCACCTCATGTCCCGCAATGGATGCCGCGAGCACAGAACAGGACAGACGGGATTTCCCATCGATCCAGACCGTACACAGCCCGCAGTTGGTCGTCTCACATCCGCATTTCACACTCTTGCACCCGAGCCCGCGCAGGACGTCCAGAAGGATTGTATCCGCTCCCGCCTCGGCTGTCACCTGTTTCTGATTTAAAATAAACTGTATCTCCATCTATCTTCCCTCCGCCAAGATCGAACTCATCTCACGGCGGATCAGGACCTCTGCCAGATGCCGCCTGTACTCTGCGCTTCCTCTCATATTTGTCCCATATGTAAACTCGGACGCCGCCTGACGCGCATATTCCGCGATCGTCTCCTCTGATGCGTCTGACGGGATCTCCCACTGCTTCTCCAGAAGAGCAGCCTTCATCGGCCTCGCGCCGACAGAGAAATACCAGGTCTCTTTGCCATGCACCATGCCGGTGACCACAGAACAGGCGATCACAGGGAAATCAGTCTTTGTCTGACGGATGGATTCATAACGGAACTTTCTTTTGCTCTTTCTGACAATGACAGAGAGCAGGATGTCCTTATCCGGCTTTCTATTGACAAATTCTGACAGGCGGATCGTTCCTCCGTCATACAGCTCTACAAATGTATCCAGCGCCAGGAATGCAGTCAGCACGTCGGAAAATCCGAATCTTCCGTAAATGCTTCCTCCCACGGTCGCCTGATTTCGGAACTGGACTCCCACGATGTGCCGGACCGACTCTGCGATCCCATCGCCGTACATCTCTTTGAGCGCTTCACACTCTTCAATCTGCCGCAGGGTGCACATGGCGCCGATCTTGATCACATTATCCGATTCCTCGATCTGATCCAGTCCTAATCCCGACAGATCGATCACTGTCTTGACCCTTGCATTTCCAAGGCGCATCCACATCATGCCCCCCATAACACGGCTGCTGCGCGCCTGATTCAGCTCATATGCCTCCTCCAGCGTCTTTGCTTTTACATAATTACTGATCGTAAGCACAATGGCTCTCCTTTCCCAACTCTGCCGCACAGTCATTCCCGGCAGATCCCGTGATGTTAATCAAAATTGTGTTTCTCGCAAAACTGCGTAAAAAAAGTGCAAATGAGGTTCCGGTCATTCACACTTTCAGCGGTCTAATCTTATCACAGTTCGCACATATTGTCAAAGGATGGCCGGCTTGTTTCCCATTGTTTTTTATGTCCTGTTGTCTCCAAAACAGTTGACAGTATTCCCTGCCGGTGTTATGATTTTTTTAAATACAGAAACGGAGATAGAGGTCGCATTTTTCATAAGTAAGATGACGGATGTGTCAGGCACAGAAGAACTTGTCTGAAAGGGGAAGATGCCGAAGGGGCGGAGCGCCTGAAGCTTTGTTCCTGGGCATGCCGTGAATAACGGCATGACTGTCATCGCAGGATGGAGAGCTATCTGGTATACATGGTGTATATTTCGAGACGGCGCATCTTGCCGTTTCTTTTCATGTTTACCATACCCATATTAAGAGGAGGAAGAAAGAATGGCAATTTTTAAGGGTGCAGGTGTAGCGATCGTTACTCCCATGAAAGAAAACCTGGAGATCAACTATGATAAACTGGATGAGATGCTTGAAGAGCAGATCGCCGGAGGGACGGATGCCATCATCATCTGCGGCACAACCGGTGAATCCGCGACTATGACCGAGGCAGAGCACAGCGAAGCGATCCGATTCACGATCGAGCGGGTAAACCACAGGATCCCTGTCATCGCGGGCACTGGCTCTAATTGCACAAGGACAGCGGTCGAGCTCTCCAAAGAAGCGGAAAAGGACGGGGCTGACGGTCTTCTGCTCGTGACCCCTTACTATAACAAAGCGACACAAAACGGACTGATCGCCCATTACACACAGATCTGTAATGAAGTAAATCTCCCTGCGATCCTCTACAATGTACCCAGCCGTACCGGCTGCAATATCCAGCCGAAGACACTGGCACAGCTTGTAAAAAATGTAGATAACATCGTAGGTGTGAAAGAAGCTTCCGGAAATATCGGAGCTGTAGCGCAGATCATGCATCTCTGCGATGGGAATATTGACCTGTACTCCGGAAACGATGACCAGGTCGTACCGCTCATGTCTCTGGGCGGTATCGGCGTAATCTCCGTATTGTCAAACGTAGCGCCTGCTTATGTACATGATATGGTTTACAGATATCTTTCCGGGGATGTAGAAGGAAGCCGCAAGATGCAGCTTGATGCTCTCCCGATGTGTGACGCACTCTTCTGTGAGGTCAACCCGATCCCGGTCAAAGCAGCGCTGAACCTGATGGGCAAAGAGGTCGGACCTCTGAGAGCGCCTCTGACAGAGATTGAACCGGCACACAGAGATGTGCTGGAGAAGGCAATGAAAGATTTCGGGCTTCTGTAAAAGCATAAAATATATAAGGACGGCACGGTCTACGAGAACTTTTTCTCAAACCGTGCCGTCTTTTTCTCTTTTTATTCTTCTGAAACCATCACCTTCACAAAAGCTGTCTCTCCTTCCAGCCCTTCCCCGCACGCATAGGTCTCCCCGTCTTCCTGTACGATATACGTCCTGTCCGAGACATACGGGTCCGGCTCCTCTGCCAGATATTCCGGGTATTCTCTTGAGGATGAAAATGACAGCCTGTCCAACCACACCATCCGCACGCTTTCCCTCACCTGTACTGGCTCCGCAAATGATCCTGCCACGCGGGTATTCACCCCGCACTGTTGTTTTCCGTTGTCGCCCCACATCCAGAGCGTACCGTCAGTCTGGATCACCGCCATTGTCCGCGCTCCTGCTGTGGCAAAAACCGCATGATCCATCACCTGTTCAAAACCACTGTATTCCCGGATCACATTTCCCGCCTCATCATACAGCGTTCCAGCGCACCATACACTTCCGTCCTCTTTTAGGATAATCATCCCGTAATCACTGCATTTTGCATACTGTACATCCCCCATCAGCTCCACAGGCACATATGAGCTGCCTGCTGCCGGAAGGTTTCCCGTGCCCATCAGCACTCCACTGTCTGTCAGATAGGTCATGAACTCATTTCCCAGCGCAACATGCTTCACTCCCCGGGCAACCTCCATCTCCCGGTAGAAGCCTTTTGCATTCATATAGCTGTCGGTATTTCCAAGCCCAAGTTCTCCATAGCTGTTCGAAGAAGCGCCGTACAATATTCCGTCTGCAGAAATATAAAATCCCCCGGTCTCGTTCGTTTCATAGGATGAATAACAGTCATTCATATAAACATCTGTCGCGGTCAGATAGAGGGAGTTCTTATCCGGTGTCAGTACATAGATTGGCTCCCTGCTTCCCTGCTTATTTACAGCAGCATCGTCCTCACTCTCCTGATTCTCTTCCTCTGACCCACTTTTATAAAATACCTCTATACGGCTGCTGTCATCGGTTCCTGCACGCCACCCATTTTGCGCGGCAAAGACTGCTGCCATAAGCGCCACATAGCACAGAATCGGCATGAATGTTCTGGCTGTTTCTCCGAACCCCTGGGATTCCACTCCTATGAAATGATATTTTCTGCCCGCATACTTCTGACAGAGGGCGCGGATCTGTCCCATTTGATCTTTTGTAAATATTTTCTTGTCAAAGTAAACTTTTCCGATTATTATAAAATCTTTTCCTTCACAAATTTCCTTGATTGCTCCCCAGGAAGTCCATCCGCAGGAATTTCCCTTTTGTTTTTCATCATTCTGATAATAGAATCCACTCTTTCCGATTTCCATGACCACGGGAGTCCCACTCTGTATCCGCTGCCTTCTCTTCTTCACCGCCAGCTTTGCCATAAGCAGCAGGGTCCCTCTTGATATCGGTATGACCAAGACGGCTATTACAAGACCTACCCGCGCCTCAATTGAAAGAATCGAAAAATCTCCCATCGCAAGTCTCAGCAGATAACACAGGCACAGTCCCAGCAGCCACATTTTTGTCTCTGTATAATAAAATCTGCACCTGCTGCGCACATAGCTCATGTAACCCTTCTCGATTTCCTGCTGTCCCGATCCGTCTTTCCAGGGAATGACGAGCTGTACGCTGTCTTGCTCTTCCACAAAACTCTGTTCATAGCACGCTCCGCAGTACCGCATGAGATGATGCCTCACAGAACGCGCAGAATCCCGGTCCAGATACATTTTCGGTATCGTAAGTTCTTCTCCGGCACATGCTATATGATAGCTTTCAGCCGTCTCTTCCACTGATGCAATATCATTATAGTAATAGAACTTCCTCTCCCCTTCCTGATTCTCTGTCACCAGGAATTCCGGTGTAAATGTCCCGGCATACCATCCTTTCCCGTATTCTTTGATTTTCTTTCCATAGGTCTTTTCCGTCAGATAAGCATGCCACTTCACCAAGCCAAAAAGAGGCAGAAAATACACGACCAGAGCTCTCAGCAGATCCGAAGCTGTCTGCATAAAAACATATCGTATGTGTCCAACGCCAAGAATCTGTCTCACAGTTTCTGAAAATCCTCCGTCATAGCCCAGCAGGTTCAGCAGGTTATTCAGGATCACCCCGCCGAAGATCATTGCTGCCGCAAATATCCCAGCCGCCACATGATGTCTGCCTTTTCGTCTTTCATAATATTTCCGATATTCATACGGAACCGGATCACAGATAAAATCCGGTCCGCTTATAATTTCTTCCGGCTTCTGCATGCCATTATGCATATTCTTTTCCATCTCGTATCTCCCGCTTTATTCTATACCCGGCACAAAGAAATGATAGTTCTCGTCATCTGCTGTATCCCGCTCCATGCTCATCGCCGGGGCATCCAGCCCCACGGCAGGGTCTGTTCCGTATCCCACAGGCACAAGGAGATACGCCCCTTCCCCCTTCATGACCCGGTAAGTTTCCTCCAATTCCGCCTTGGAGGCTTCTTCTGTGCCGGTATCATCTGGATAAGTCTCAAGAACATTGACTTTGACCACGCAGTCATAGCTGTCCCCTGCCGTAAGTTCCATATGCAGGATCTGGCAGTCCACATCCACGCCGTTCACCGCGAAAAGCTTCTGCCGCTCCTCCATCCCGCGGCGGACGATCCAGAAGATATCCTCTTCGTCTGTCACAACCTTGATCCCGCCATACGCATCCGACTCAAACTGGCTGAGCGTGGGGTCATTTTTCAGGGTCTCTCTCATTGTATCGCGCAGTTCTTCGCCCTTCTCTTCTTCTGTTGGGGTCTCCTGGAGATCCATATCCGCGCCTTCCGGCATACTGGTCCGGGTAAAATATATCGGCGCTGATTTCTCCATCGTCACTCTGCACAGTGCGACCGTGCCGGATTCTATCACATCTGTCTCATCTCCTACCACGCAATCGTCCGTGAGCACGAGCGTCCACTGGGGAAGCCCGTTTTCGCACAGGGCAATGGCAAGAGTCCCAAATTGCACACAGTCGTCAGCCTCATAAGTCTGTTCCCCGCCGGACGGCGACACGACTGTAATGCCATCCGGTCCGGTATTCAGTTCCCATCCCGCAGTATTTTTCCCTTCAGTACTCCAGCTTCCCTGGATAACATTGTACACATAATAAGTATATATCCCGTTCCCCCTGTCTCCATAAGTCATAACATACTGATGGGTCTGACCGTCATCCGGAGACTGATAAGTGACTGCACAGGCATCATCTGCCAGCCACTGAAGCTTCATGTCTTCTTCCGCTGTATAAGGAAATGTATCTGACATCCTGGCAAACCAGAGGATCTGGTTCTGATAAGTCGTCACTCTGCCCGTGCTTTTTTCATATTTCAGGACCATCATATGCCCATCCGGGGAAATACTGATCACACTCTTCCTGGCATTCGGCTCTGTCCCGGTATGAACACCGACTGCGAGAAGCGCGATCAGAAGAATCCCCGTCACAGTTCCACATAGGATACGCAGTTTTTTATTCCGCAGCAGCACGCATATCCCGAAAGCAGCCAGCAGGATCGCAGCCCCGAAGAACAGATAGGGGAGCCAGTCGATAATATATTCAAACTGAACGTTTCCTCTCACATACAGATATGCCGCCTGCATGCAGATCACAAGAAACAGCGGCAGAAAAAGGATACATGCAATAATAAGCCTTTTCACAGAGAAACCAGTTTTCTCCCGTTCTGACCCGCCTGCCGTCTCCAGCTTTCTTCTTTCCGTTATCCTGTTCTCTGCGCGCCCCTCTTCCGCATACTCCCCGGCAAGCAGTTCATCCACACTGACCTCCAGTATCCGGCTTAGTTCCTGGAGCACGCTGATATCCGGCATCCCACCGCCGGTTTCCCACTTTGATACCGCCTTATTCGTCACCCCAAGACATTCTGCAAGCTCTTTCTGAGTCATTCCAATCGCTTTTCGTCTCTTTGCTATAAACTGCCCTGTCCTGTTCTCCACACTTCTGCCTCCTTTTTCCGCTGGTCCATACAGTTCTGTCTGAACTCATCTTACCAAAATCCATAGTTTTTGCAATACACGGATCAGCGAATCAAACTCCACGCAGAGTAGAATTAACGGAAATACGTAGTTTTTCAGCCTTTATCCTCCCTTATCACAAATACAAAACTATTTCTCCCGAGAACCAGATTGATCCATATAAAATAGGGATGAGACCTGAACTCCAGACTCATCCCTGTTTATATGCGCAAAAATATTAAAAGAAATTATTTAGTTTCTAATCACAATTTTAAATATCTATCGTGATTTTATCGTTTCTTCCCGTAGGATATAAGCCCTACTACACCCGGACCTGCATGTGTGCCGATACTCGGGCTCACATCATTGATGATCACATTCGTAAAACCAAGCTCCTTCACCATATCCGCCACGCTTTTTGCTTCGTCATAACAATCCCCGTGAAGCACGCACACCAGTCTGTCTTTTCCATAATGTTCCAGATCAAGTGACGCCTCCATGCGGCTTACCAGCGTCTTGAGTGATTTCTTGCGGCCGCGTACTGTACCGTCAGACTTTAATTCCCCGGCAGAGGTAACTGTAAGGATCGGCTTGATATTTACAAGACTTCCTACAACAGCCGTAGTCTTTGAGACCCTGCCGCCTCTCTGAAGGTGATTCAGGTCATTTACCGTAAATGACACATTTACATGCTCCCTTTCCTCCATAAGCACATCATAGACCTCATCCATGGTCTTTCCTTCTTTCCAGAGTTCCACCGCGCGGTAAACAGATACTCCCTCCCCAAGCGATGCGTTCAGAGAGTCAAATACAACGATCCGGCGGTCCGGATAGTCTTCCATAAGCTCGTTTGCCGTCATCATGACATTGTTACAGCTCCCGCTCAGCGCGCTGGAAAAAGCAATATGCAGGATGTCTTTCCCTTCTTTTAGGATCTTTTCGAATCTTTCCCTGATCACTGCCGGGTTATTTGCCATAGACTTCGGCAGTTCGCCGTTCCTCATAGTCTCATAAAATTCATGAGGCTCCATATTCAGCTCGTCCCCGTAAACCGTGTCGCCAAACGCATAATACTGAGGAATGACCGTAAGGTTATTTTCTTTAATGAATTCAGGCAGAACGTCTGAATTAGAATCCGTGGTAACCACATAATCTGACATAATTTTCCCTCCTGTTAAAATTACTCATTCTTAATCATGCCGAACATACCGCATCGAGTATCATTATATCAGGACAGAAAAAAAGTAGCAAGAACAGAGGATTAAATATACTTTATAACCTTTGCCGGAACACCACCGGCAACAGCCTCCGCAGGCACATCTTTGTTTACCACGGCTCCCGCAGCAATGATCGCATTATCACCCACAGTCACTCCCGGAAGGATCGTTGCATGTGACCCGATCCACACTCCATTCCCTATGTGTATGGGCGCCGGAAAATTACTGCCGCGTTCCTCTGGTCTCTGCCCGTGATTGATCGTAGCAAATACTACATATGAACCGATCAGCACATTATCACCTATATATACGCCTCCATGGTCCTGAAAATGGCATCCGCAGTTGATAAACACATTCTTCCCGATATAGATATTCTTCCCGCACTCCGTATAAAAAGGCGGAAACATCGAAAATGAATCATCAACCGGTTTTCCTATAATTTTTGAAAACAACCGTCTCATCTCTTCAGGCTCATGGTATGATCCGTTGAGCTCTGCCGTCTCCTCAAGAGCTTCCGCCGCAAGTTCATGCATCAGTACATGCATGTCCGATCCGCCTGTGACAGGATTTCCACAGCGCAGATATTCTAAGAATTCTTCTCTCTCCATAATGTAAAACCTCCTCCGAGAAGTATAGCCTTTTAAATTATGAAAAGCTAATATTTAATTTCTATATCTTACTATTACCAAATCGAATGGCAGTCTGATAATTCTGTTGTCAAAATCCTGTTAATGCCGTAAAATACTCTCAACAGAGCAATTCTTTTATCAATACTTTTACGATATAGTGCCGCAAGATCAAGGAGAGTAATAATGCGAATACATTATATGGGAAAATATAATCTTGATCCGGAATCACTTCCTCACGGGGATCATATGCCCGGAGCAGTAAAATTCAAAGAAGCGTCAACCACAAAAGAGCTCGCAGTTATTGCAAATATATTATCGCTTGCTATATTTATTATATTGCTGTTCATTGCAATCATGCGGTCAGGGAAACTGTTCTTCAATGATTCGTTCCAATGGACGACAGGCTGCTTGTTTTCATTATTAATGCTATTTCCACATGAACTCCTCCATGCTATTTGTTTCAAAGAAGATGTGTATTTATATACAAACTGGCGCCAGGGCATGCTCTTTGTGGTCGGTCCTGAAACTATGAGTAAATGCAGATTTATTTTTATGTCCCTGCTTCCTAACATCGTTTTAGGCATAATCCCGTACATCCTAGGCATGCTCTATCCCCAAATTGTCTTCCTGCTCGTGCTCGGAATGATATCTGTCAGTGCGGGAGCCGGGGACTATTATAATGTTTTTAACGCTTTAACCCAGATGCCAAAGGGTTCCAGAACCTATTTATATCAATTTAATTCATACTGGTATATTCCTAAATAAAAATGCTGTTTGATACCCTTTGATTTTCCGAATAAAACAAAAGAGCTGGAAACGCTTATTTTTCAAGCATTTCCAGCCCTTTCATAACAGGGGATGAGAGAATCGAACTCCCACCAAAGGTTTTGGAGACCCCTATCATACCATTTGACCAATCCCCTGTACCGTAACTTACTCTCACAAGTCACTTGTTTAGTATACTTTGAGTTGAGGAATTTGTCAAGTATTTTCTTTAACAGTTTCTTTAAAATATAAAAATCACTTCCTGCTGTCAGGAAAAAAGAGCGTTCTCCGCTCTTTTCTTCCCTATGGCCTACATTTTCCGCATGGCTCATATCCATCTTCTATTAATTTCTCTCTTGTACCAGTAAATTCTCTTTTATTCTTCTCTTTGATATTATCCACGCTGGAGCACTCCGGATCATGGAACTTCTTCGTATTATTGTTCAGTATATAAGTCTTTTCTTTGGAAGAGGAATTTTCCCGGATGTCAGCGGAGGCACTGTCACTGTCTGTGCTTCCGGTACCTGATGCCTCGCTGTCTGACGTTCCGGCACTGTCTTGATTCTCTTCTTCGCTTGCCCAGTTTGCGCCTGTCGTATAATCGATTGCGATCTCAGGCTGCACATTATATACATAAATATTAAAGCAAATACCTTCTCCGCCATCTTCCACGGACTCTGCTTCCATCTGCACGCCGGACGCTACCAAATTATCTCCATCAAACACCGGCGTCACACGGTACATTACATGATTCTCTGTCTCCTGCACATACTCTGCCACCATATTTTCAAAAGGCAGCATGCCTTCCGTATTCATGTACCTTGTGCCGGTGATAAGATTCTCTTCATTGGCATTCTCGCCTGTGAGCTGGAATCCGATCAGATGACAGCGGTTGTATATGTATCCGCCGTCCACGATATCATATTCTTTATTTTCCCATCCGGTAGGCTTGACATCACTGATGTCCCCGCGTTCCTCATCCGGCATCAGTTCCTCTCCGATGCACGCCTCCGCCTCGCCGCATCTTCCGAGGGCGTCCAGATCACTGTACTCCTCGTACGGCTCTGTGGTCAATTCTTCCTCCGTAAATTCAGGCTGATTATCATTGATCTCCACATAGGGCGCTCCGTCATATTCCGGCACCTCTGCAACCGTATCAACTGATACCGCCTGCACGGAAGAGTCCGCATCCTCCCAACCGCTGTCCGCCTGCGCTCCGCCATAGGCGCCGCACGCGGTCAATGTCAGTGAAAGATACAATGCCGCGGCTGTGATCCGGACTCTGTACTCCTTCTTAAACATCCTGTTCCTCTCTTCGCATTTTTGTATGCGCTTTTCTTCCCCTCAATTCTTATACTTCTGACTGTCCGCAGCCTTCCGCACCTCTAGCGGCGTCTCTCCCTCTGCTCCGGACGTCTTACAGGCACTCTCACCGGAACCGGCTCCGGGATCAGCCCCGGGACCAGGCCGTTTAAGATCTCCTTTAATTTCCTTCCTGCTCCACTGTTAATCATTCTATAATAAATTTCTAATGTCATGCTTCTTTCCTCCTGATAAATCCAAGATTATTCTCCAGGTTACAGTGTGGATTTTACCAGAAGGAATCAGGCTTGTCAGTGACTTTATCACTTTTTTTAGAATTGTTTATGTTTCATTTACAAAGGTGAAAATTCTGTGTCCACCCTCCTAATGCGCGGCAGACTGCCCGGGAGTATTTCACCGTCCTGTTCTATTCACTGCTTTTCTCTCTCATACAGAAAGCGTACATGCTCATACACTTCTGCAAAATCAATCTCCATCTCCCCGTCCCATATCCCCACAGGTACTTTCGCATTGAATCCATAGAGTATTGGATACTCGTCGTGGGCAAAGTCATAGACAATAACCGTCTTTTTCACGGGGTCGATCATCCAGTACTCCCGCACCCCCGCACTCAGATACTTGTTCAGCTTGATCACAGAATCCTTTTTCTTTGTAGACTGTGAAAGCACCTCTATGATAAAATCCGGGGCGCCATACACACAGCGGTCAATAATCTTGTCCCTGTCACACACGATGACCACGTCAGGCTGTACCATTGTTTTATTATCACAATCCAGCTGAACGTCTAAGGGTGAAATCATGGGCAGGCATTTTCCGCCTTTCTCCAGTACATGCTGCAGCAGCTTACTGTAAATATATCCTTCGATGATCTGATGAACCGAAGTCGGCGCGGTCATGTCATATATCACCCCATCGATCAGCTCCACTCTGGTGTCATCAGGGATCGCATAATAATCATTCAGGTCATACATTCCCTGCCGCTTAGCGCCATACGGGCTGCGCGCTTCCCGTAAGATAAGCGTACCGCTGTCATTCGCGTCCACGCCAAGCACTTTCTCCAGCGCCATAAGAGTCTCATATCTC
This sequence comes from Candidatus Mediterraneibacter stercorigallinarum, assembly GCA_019116185.1. Taxonomy (GTDB): domain Bacteria; phylum Bacillota; class Clostridia; order Lachnospirales; family Lachnospiraceae; genus Mediterraneibacter; species Mediterraneibacter stercorigallinarum. The sequence goes on along the minus strand of DXCD01000178.1, from coordinate 8,408 downwards.
GGCGTAAGAGTGATCCCTCCCAGCACCTTCTGTACAGTTCCGACCGGCACGCCGGAAAGCTCTGCGATCTGGGCATAGGTATAGCCCAGTTCTCTCTTCCGTTCCTGCATTTCCTTAATCGTCATGTCCTTCTCCCCCTTTCCATATTCTTTCCATTCCACTTTCCTTTTCATGTTGATGATAGCATGATTTTATCCGCTTTTCAACCATATCGCAAAATATATTTCCACATTTTATCCACTTATTTATAATATGGAGTTTTTTCGGTTCTTTTAACCGAATTATCTTCATCTGCCTTCTTGAATTTCCCACAGCTTCTTACTACAATAGGTATGACACACTTATATTGACCGAAGATTTCACATATAAATGGAGGCTGACAAGATGCATACGATCCTGATCGTTGATGATGATGTATATATCGGAGACATGCTCGAAGAGATACTGGCAAAAGAAGGTTACTGCACAGCGCGCGCTTATTCCGGAACGGAAGCGCTGATGTTTCTCTCCTCTGCCAGGCCGGACCTGATCCTGCTGGATCTGATGCTCCCGGGGTTAAGCGGAGAAGAGATCCTCCCGCTCATTAAAGGCATTCCGGTGATCGTGGTAAGCGCGAAAGCAGAAGTCTCGGACAAGGTGGAGCTTCTTCTCAATGGAGCATGCGACTATATCACAAAGCCCTTTGACACGGCAGAACTGCTGGCGAGGATCACGGTACAGCTGCGTATGGCAGAATCCGCCCCTGCCTCTGTCTCTGTCCTCTGCTTCAGGACAATCCGTCTGGACACGGCCTCCCATTCCGTCACTGTGGCGGATACTCCGGTCAGGCTGACACAGACCGAGTATGCCATCTTAAAGCTGCTTATGCAGAATCCTTCCCAGGTCATCACCAAGACCCTTATACTGGAACGGATCAGCGAAGACACGCCTGACTGCACGGAGAGCTCTCTGAAAGTACACATCAGCAACCTGCGAAAGAAACTAAAAGCGGTTGACGGAAATGATTATATTGAAGCTGTCTGGGGAATCGGTTTTAAACTGAATGAAGAGATATCTTAACTGTTTCTTTACTCTTTTCTTTACCGCTTTCTTAACCCCTGCCGGGTAGAATCATCCATGTAAACATTATTACAGGAGGTTTTATTTATGGAGTATATTCTGACAGCAGAATCCCTGGGCAAGCAGTACGGGCATTTCAAAGCCCTGGACGGCTTCTCCATCCACGTGCCGAAGGGCGCTATTTACGGATTTGCAGGAAAGAACGGAGCCGGAAAGACTACACTCATCCGCCTCGTGTGCGGACTTCAGGAGCCCACGTCCGGCAGTTATACATTGTATGATTCAAAGAACACTGACCCCGGCATCGCGAAATGCCGCCGGAGAATGGGCGCTGTGGTAGAGACGCCGTCCATCTACCTGGATATGAGCGCGGAAGACAATTTAAAGGAACAGTACCGCATCATCGGGCTGCCCTCCTTTGAAGACATCCCGGAGCTTCTGCGCCTTGTGGGGCTTGGAAACACCGGAAAGAAAAAGGCAAAAAATTTCTCACTGGGCATGAAACAGAGGCTGGGTATTGCCATCGCACTGGCAGGCAGCCCGGATTTTCTCATCCTGGACGAACCCGTAAACGGCCTTGACCCTCAGGGCATCATCGAAATGCGTGAACTGATCTTAAAGCTGAACCGGGAAAAGCAGATCACCTTCCTGATCTCCAGCCACATTCTTGACGAGCTCTCCCGCCTTGCCACCCACTACGGATTTATTGACAGCGGGCATATGGTAAAAGAGATGAGCGCAAAGGAGCTGGACGCGGCGTGCCGCAAATGTATCCGTGTACAGGTATCCGACATACGCGCCCTTACCCGCGTCCTGGATGAAATGGGATTCGAGTACAATATCTTCTCTGATACAATGGCAGATATTTTCGCCAAGGTCAATATCTCCCAGCTGACGCTCGCCCTGGCGGAACAGGGATGCGATATCATCTCCCTGACCGAGCGCGAAGAAAGCCTTGAGAGCTTTTACGTAAATCTGATCGGAGGAGGGAATCGAAATGAGTAGACTGTTATCTGCGGATTTTGCGAAACTGAAAAAGAATAAATTCTTCTGGCTGTGCATGGCAGGCATGGCTGTATTTGCCCTATTCATGAAAATAATGGACTATGTCAGCATGCGGGAATATTCGGGCAGCGTCCCTTCGTTTGAATCGCTGCTCCTTATATACGCGCTGGTGATCGGTTTTCTGATGGCAGCTTTTGTCAGCCTTTTTGTAGGAACAGAATACAGTGACGGAACGATACGGAACAAACTGATCATCGGACACACAAGAGTCTCTATCTATCTGTCCAACCTGATCACCTGCTTTGCGGCAGGCGTTATGATGTGCCTCGCCTATCTGATCCCCGCCCTGGCAGTAAGCGCACTTCTGTGCAGGTCAGACTCAACGGATTTCAGGATGCTCCTGCTCATGATCCTGTACAGCTTTGTCCTGACATTTGCCTACACTTCTCTGTATACGCTTGCAGGGATGATCTGCCAGAATAAGGCGCTGACCGCAGTGATCACAATCCTTGTAATCTGCTTTTTCTCTGTGGCTTCCATATATATATCGGCAAAGCTGAATGAACCCGAGACATATCCCGAGATTTCCGCCCTTGCCGATGGCAGGACTGTCACATCCGCCCGGCAGGTCCCGAACCCGGGGTATGTACGCGGAACTCAGCGTGAAGTGTACCAGTTTCTGAATGATTTTCTTCCCACGGGTCAGTCTGTCATCCTCACGCGCGGAGATACGGAAGCTTCCACACCGCTCCTGCCGGTCTATTCTGCCTGCATCGCAGTGGCAGCGTCGGGCATCGGGATCTTTATATTCCGGAAACAAGATATAAAATAATATTTTTACATTATACGCTGAATTAAAATATTAGAAAAATAAGGAGTCTGTATCATGGTATTCTGGCTGTGCTGTCTGATCAGCATTGTTATCATAATCATTGCAATACTTGTCATCAAGATCCATCTGCTGAGGAAATCAGCAGATGAGATCTCCGATGCCTTTTCAGACCGCGTGGCATCTGACACGAATATCCTGATCGACCTGTCCAGCCGGGACCGCCATATGCAAAACCTTGCAGATAATATGAACCGCGAACTCAAGAAACTTCAAAGCGACAGGCATCGTTATCAGCAGGGAGACACAGAACTGAAAAACGCTGTCACCAATATCTCCCACGACCTGCGGACTCCTCTGACCGCCATCTGCGGCTATCTGGACATGCTGGACAAAGAAGATCAGAATGAAAATACAAAAAGATATCTGAAAATCATCCGCGGGCGCACAGAAATCATGAAGCAGCTTACCGAAGAACTGTTCCGCTACTCTGTGTTCACCTCCGTGTCAAACGGAACGCCGAGCGAACCGGTCATTCTGAATAGTATCTTAGAAGAGAGCATCTCAGCATTGTACACCTCGCTCAGGCAGAGCCGGATCACGCCGTCCATTGTTATGCCGGATGTAAAAGTAAGCCGGATGCTCAACCGTAATGCGGTCTCCCGCATTTTCGGAAATATTATCAGCAATGCAGTCAAATACAGTGACGGTGATCTGGAAATTATTCTGGAAGAAACCGGCAGGATCACATTTGCCAATCATGCAGAAAAGCTGGATGAGATCCAGGTAGGCCGCCTGTTTGACCGCTTCTACACTGTGGAGACAGCTTCCTCCGGCTCAACCGGGCTGGGGCTGTCCATCGCCCGGGCGCTGACCGAGCAGATGGGCGGCAGCATCACAGCAGAATATAAAGACGGTATGATACTTGTCCATGTACATTTTCCGTAACATCTGCTATAATAGCAGGGTCGGCATGCATAACAGGCTGCATGCCGGCCCTACATTTTTATTTACAGAAACAGGAGCTTTCACATGATACACACAGAAAACACACAACCTGATACAGATAAAAAAACGTCCTGGCAGTCTGAGCTGATCCAGTGGGCAGCCGTACTCATCGGCGCGATCATTCTCGCCGTGCTGATCAATTCATTTGTCATTGTAAACGCCCAGATCCCGTCAGGTTCCATGGAAAACACGATCATGACCGGAGACCGTGTATTCGGCAACCGCCTTGCCTATACCTTCAGCGACCCGAAGCGCTTCGATATCATCATCTTCAGATATCCGGATGATGAGAGCCAGCTCTTTATTAAAAGGATCATCGGGCTTCCGGGGGAGACTGTGGAGATCCGCAACGGCAGCATTTATATCAACGGCTCAGAGGAGCCTCTGGAAGACGTTGAAACAAAAGAACCCATGGAAGGAAGCTTCGGTCCGTACACCGTGCCCGAAGACTGTTATTTCGTCATGGGCGACAACCGGAATAATTCCAGGGATTCCCGCTACTGGGAGCACACTTTTGTCACAAGGGATGAAATCCTCGGGAAAGCGGTATTTCGGTACTGGCCGCTGAATAAAATGAAATTCTTATAAACGTGATCAGAAAAGGCATCTCCATGGAGTCTCTTCCATGATGATGCCTTTTCCTATTTTTTACTCTTCTCCCACATCCTCGATCAGCAGCGAATCCAGCTTATCCATATCTTCCTGATCGATCGCAAACTCCCGGGTGCCTTCCTTCTTCACCCGCAGCACCACATCCTCAGCCTCTCCGTACAGCATCCCTGAGTCCACCTGGCTTTTAAGCACATCGTAGTAAATCTGATATATCTGATTCTGCATCTCTTCTTCCCCGGGCATTTCCGCGCCGTTCATGACACTGTCCGTGACCTGATCCGCATATTCCTGCGCCTTTTCCTGAAATATCCCATATGTATCCGGGAACAGGGTGACCGGCTTTACTTTAACCGCCACTTCGTATATACCGCCTTCTTTGCGCACCGGCTGTCCCACGGTATAGCTGACACGCTTTGCAAGCCTGCTGAACAGCTCTCTATATTGGGGCAGAAGTTCTTCCGGCATGGATGACGCCTCGAAGCCTTCCATGGTGGCATCCAGATTATCTTCAAAGATCTGCGCCGCCTCTTCTTCCGAGACGCCTGTGATCTCCACATACTTGTCCGTTTTATTCTTATAGGACACATCCAATACAGCCTGCACATATTCCCCTGCGTCAAACCGGTTCATATACAGATACGCCCCTGCCGCTGCTCCGGCGACAAGGACAGCGACCACTGCCGCGATCAGAATGATCCTCCTCTTTGTCATATCCTTCCTCCTTCTTTTTGCCCGGCATCTGCCTGCACACACCCCGTACAGATGTCATTTCCCGGGCAGATGCACCGCAATACTACTGTGTGATCTGCCACAGTATACCACTCTGCATAAAAGAAAAAAGAAGAATCCTGTCGCCACTGTTAAAAATTATTCCTTCTATGTAGTTATTTTCCCGGCATGGCCGCGCAATCCACCCGGATCAGCGAGCTTGTCTCAGTCTCCTCGATCACTGCCCTGATCTCTTTTGAATGATCCAGCGGATATAGGAGGGGCTGTACGTCCAGCTCCTCCGGCACCAGTTTTTCTTTCCATTCCGCCACTTCTTCCGGCTCTTCATAAAAGGACATGATAACTCCGCCATCATGTCCCGAAGGAACAGGGAAAATAGTTTCTCTGACTTCCACAGACTCCACGGGATAATCTTTCAAAGTCTTTGCCATATCAACGCCCTTTTCCTCCAGAATAGAGCAAGTGCGCTCAAAGAAAGGATACACCACCATGTCCGTCTCATTTCCGCTTCGGGAAGACCGGATCTCCACTATCCCGGCGGGAAGCGCTGTCGTCAGTTCTGCCATCTCAAACTCCGCCACATCTTCCCGGTACGCTTCCACAAGGCGCTCCTTGTCCTCTGCCGTCATTTTCAGCGGGGTCCCGGTCACGCCGTCATCCCATGTGAACCGGTCCTCTTCCACTCCGGACAGATTTACGGCAGGGTACGCGATCTGCTTATATTCCCCCGTCTCATAGACAGCGGCAAATGCCTCTGTTTCCTCCCTGGAAATGGGATAGGTCCGGTAATGCTCTGATCCGTCTTCCAGATGATAACACACCACTGCCCATGTATATGGACTGCCCCCGGCATCCCCGGAATCTGCGCCGCTTAGCATCACGCTGTCCGGCGCTGCTTCAACAGAGCCCTGTTCAAGGGCAATCTCCTGAAGCCAGCCGAGAGCCGCGCTCTTCCCTTCCCCGGTCAGCGTGTATTTTACCAGCTGGTCATCCGTCTCATAGTCCTCCCGGTCTCCCTGCACCTGCGTATAGATATCATAGCTCATCCCCAGCCCGTCGATGCTGACGCTCACGCTGGCTGCCTCTGCCGGGAAATAGGTATCATAAGAGGACGCTCCCACGGGAAACACCATGCACGCAGCCACAGCTGCCGTACAGGACAGGGCAAGCTGCCATTTTCTGCGAAAGATCTTTTTCCCCGGTCCTGTCTCCGGATTTTTCAGCACGGTTTCCAGGAGACAGTGCACTGCTGCCGCCACAGCCGCGCTGATCACTGCTGCAAGAATTCCGGCAGTCAGCCTGCTGCCCTCCATCATTCCTGACATATCCAGGACGAATCCTGCCGCCCACACGCCTGCAAGAAAGGAAATCCCGGCCTCCGCAATGCGCTCCGCCGCCAAAACAGCGAATATCCGCCCGGCGCGCTCTGTTTTCCTCTTCCGCTGCGCAAAGGCTGTCAAAAGAAAGAGCAAAACAATCCAGACAAGAGCCGCCGCGATCAAATCGCCGGAAGGCATATACCGGAGTACAAGAGACTTTTCATACACATCCCTTCCGGTCAATGCCTCTGCAAGAGCAAAGGGCGAGAGCACCTCAGCCAGCTTTTCTAAAAGCGGGATTCTGTAATAGGTTTGAAAAAAGCCGGAGGAAAAGGTGGCAAACACGCTTTCGATCAGGATACGGAAATAAAAGATAAACACGCCGCACAGGGCCAGAGAGGAGAGCACATTTCCACAGGCTGTAATACAAAGCACCCCTATATGATAGAAGATCAGGAATACGCCTGCCGCTGCCAGAAAGCTCTTCCCCGTATAACTCCAGGCAAAAGGAGCAAATTCCGCATCCACTGCGGACTGGAAGATCCCGCAGACTGATATGGCGAGCGCCAGGGGAAGAATGGAATGGATCATCCCATGAACGTACCTGCTCCAGAACACGATGCTCTTTTTCACAGGAAGACTGTAATAGAAATCCTGTTTCTTCTGCTGGAACAGATAGAAAAATTCCAGAAACGCCATCGCAAGCCCCAGCCCCGCGCCGAGCCATGACAGGCCGGTGCTCCCGATCCCGAAATAGGTATAATCCGTATCAAAGCTCAGCCATGTGATCGATAAGACACAGTAAACGAGCATTGCTCCCCATCCAAAGGACGCGGCAAGATGTCCCCTGCCCGCCTCTTTCAGCCAGTTAATGAAGCACTTTGCGGATGTCATAATCTTTTCCCTCCATTTCTGCAATAAAGATCTCTTCCAGGCTCATGGGCGCTTCTTTTATCACCTCAGCTGCCTGCGCCCTCAGGCTTTCCCCGGCGCGGCCTTCGGCATCACGGACTACCAGCGTCACAAAACTTCCATCCGCATGGAAGCGCACGAGATCAAGCGCCTTTCCCAGCTCCTGCTCCAGTTTCTCTATATCCGTACTGTCCGGGAACACACACTGATATTTTCTGACATGCTCTGCCCTGCCTCGCATGTCCCCCGCTGTCACGAGACCGCCTTTGTTCAGGATCGCGATATTCCCGCAGATATCTTCCAGCTCGTTCAGCCGGTGCGAAGCCACCACTGCCGTAAACTTCCTCTCCTTCATTTCCTCTCGGAACAGATTTTTCATAACCTCTGCCACGACCGGGTCCAGCCCGTCAAATACCTCGTCGCAGAGAAGATATTTCGTTCCAGCGCACAGGGCGAGGATCAGGAAAGCCTGTCTCTTCATCCCTTTGGAAAATGTACGCAGAGGGCGGTTCACGTCCAACTCCAGTGTCTCCGCCATATAACTGACAGCCTCCCGGTCCGTCTCCGGGTACTGTCCTTCATAGAACCGCGCCATCTGTTCCATAGACGCATTGGGAAAATAATATGGATCATCCGGCAGATAGAAGATCTTTTTCTTGGCTGTCTCCAGAGGATTTCCGTCCACCATCACATTCCCTGAATCCGCTTCCAATATTCCGGAAAGCATACGCAGAAGCGTCGTCTTGCCGGCGCCGTTTGTTCCAAGCAGGCCGAACATCATCCCTTCCGGGATCTCCAGTGATATATCGTTGACCGCACAGATGTCGCCGAACTTTTTCGTCATGTTCTGGATCTGGATCATAAACATTTCCTCCTCTTTCAAGATATAACATATTGTAACAAATTTGTAATATTTATGCAATATTTGTTAATCT
>DXCD01000177.1 GCA_019116185.1 Candidatus Mediterraneibacter stercorigallinarum | reverse complement strand
CAAAGTCTCCCCCACAAATCCAGATTTATATAATGAAACACACCATTCCTCCATTGGAATCATTCACAATCTTCTGCATGGAATCCTGAAGTTTCACCTGGCTTTCATCATTGATCATGGATATTTTATTCCTCATCCCGTCCATGACCAGCTCTTCGACTGATTTCCCGAATATGTTCGTGCCCCACACTCCTTCCGGCGTCTCGCTTTCTTTCTTGATATATTCTGCCAGATCCTGCGCCTGCTGCTCATTTCCCACAATAGGGGCGATCTCTGTCTCGATATTCGCCCGGATCATATGGATGGACGGCGCCTCCGACCGGATCTTTACTCCGTATTTGCTGCCCTGCTTGATGATCACAGGCTCCTCCAGCCTGATATCTTCTTTTGCCGGGCTGACCACTCCGTATCCTTTCATCTTCACGTCAGTGAAGGCGTCTCTCACCCTGCTTAATTCATCCTTCATGGAGGCAAGCTCTTTCACAGTGGAGATCAGTTCATATTCTCCTTTGATATCTGCTCCGGTCAGTTCACTCAGCACTTCATAATAGAATTTCTGTTCAAACCCGATCCGGATCCTGACCCTTCCCGTTGCCATATCGATCTGTTCCACCTGCATGCTGTCTATGTACGGGCTCTCTGTATCGATCATGCGGGAATCAATGCTGCGGACATCATCCATGTTTTCCATGACACTCCGCACCTGGTTCAGGAGATCCTGCTTGATCCTGTGGTCTCTGGAGAGCATTTCCACCCATTTGGGCACATAGAACTCTACTTCTGTGATAGGGAACTCAAAGAGCACCTGCCGCATGATCTCATGGATATCTTCTGGTTTCAACTGCTCGCAGTTGACCGGGATCACGGACGCGCCGTATTTCTGTTCCAGCTCAGCCTTCAATGTCTTTGCCTCGTCTGTATATGGCTTCTGACAGTTTAAAAGGATGAGGAACGGCTTTCCGATGGACTGAAGTTCCTTCACTGTCTTTTCTTCTGCCGGAATATAATTCTCCCGCGGAAGCCCGGTCACGCTGCCATCCGTTGTCACCACAAATCCGATGGTCGCATGGTCATGGATAACTTTCTGCGTGCCGATCGCCGCTGCTTTGGTAAAAGGGATCTCATACTCGAACCAGGGCGTCTTAACCTGCCGCTCCGCGTCATTTTCCGTATGCCCGGAGGCTCCCTCCACCATATATCCCACACAGTCGATCAGCCGGATCTTCACCTCCACGTCATCTGAAATCTTCACTGCTGCCGCTTCCTTTGGCACGAATTTCGGCTCTGTTGTCATGATCGTTGTGCCGGATGCAGACTGGGGAAGTTCATCCTGCGTCCGTTCTCTCGCATGCTCATCCGTCATATTCGGAAGGACGAGCAGGTCCATAAACCGTTTGATAAATGTAGATTTGCCTGTCCTCACCGGACCTACCACGCCGATGTAGATTTCCCCGTTTGTCCGTGCTTTCATATCTCTGTATACCTGAAATGAATCCATAAAAATACCCCCTTGTTCTGCTGTTACAATGTATGCAGACGCATAAGGGGGTATGACATTTTTATTCTTTCCATGTCAGCGACCGGTTCTCGCTGCGGGACTCTCTCTGCATCAGGTCATCCACTGCCTGCGCGGGAGATTTCCCTTCAAAGAGCACTTTATTTACTTCCTCCACGATGGGCATGGACACTTCGTACTTTTCCGCCAGCTTTGCCGCTGCTTTAGCAGAGTACACGCCTTCCACCACCATCTTGACCTCGTTCATCGCTTCCTCCATGGTCAGTCCTTTTCCGATCAGGTATCCTGCTTTCCGGTTCCGGCTGTGCACGCTGGCACATGTCACGATAAGATCTCCGATGCCTGTCAGGCCGGTGAAGCTCTCGATCTTTCCGCCCATCTTCACTCCCAGCCGGGAGATCTCAGCGATCCCTCTGGTGATCAGCGCCGCCTTGGTATTGTCCCCGTATCCCAGTCCGTCGGCAATTCCGGCTGCCAGGGCAATCACATTTTTCAGAGAGCCGCCCAGTTCAATGCCAAGAATGTCCGGACTTGTGTACACTCGGAACACGCGGCTTATGAACATAGACTGGAGATACTCTGCTGTTTTCTGCGTCTTTGCCCCGATCACGCAGGTCGTGGGCAGCCTGCGCCCTACTTCTTCCGCATGGCTCGGCCCTGAAAGCACTGCAACATCTGCCTGGGGGATCTCCTCCTCAATCTGCTGGGAAAGCGTCATAAGCGTGGACTCTTCGATCCCCTTCGCGACATCCACAATAATCTGTCCTTCAGCGACATAAGGCTTCATGCTGCGGGCCGTTGCCCTTGTAAATGGAGACGGCACCGCAAGCACAAGAAAATCTTTGCCGCGGATCGCTTCTTCCATATTTCCCGTAATGACCATATCCTCTGCCAGCTTTACTCCCGGCAGCTTCAGCTCATGTTCTCTCTTTTCATCTAACATCTTCACCTCGTTTGCATCGATGGACCAGATCGTCACATGATGTCCGTTATCGTGAAGAAGGACCGACAGCGCCGTGCCCCAGCTCCCGGCGCCAAGCACACCTACATTTGCCATGCCACATTACTCCTTTTCCGTTTTTTTCTTTGCCCCGAATTTATTTTCCGTGCCGTTCGCAAGCCGCTTAAGGTTCTGTCTGTGCCTGTACCACGCAAGCGCAGTCAGCAGGAAAAGCACGATATAGAGCTCATAACACCGCGCGGTCTCCATCTGGAACCATCCCATCCGGCCGATCATGACCATCTCGATCCAGAATACAGTGTAAGCTGCAAGAGAGCCCACGGATATGTATCTTGTAACCACCACCGGCACAAGGAAGCATGCCAGCGTGATTGGGATCAGAAGAAGACTCGCGGGCAGATGCCAGAAGCTGTTGACGACAACCAGGCCCGCCATCACAGCGATACCCTTTCCACCTTTAAAATTCATATAAAACGGAAAGTTATGGCCAAGCGTCACTCCGGCTCCCGCATACATGGCGAGCAGGGGCATCACGTCGCTTCCACGGTACATAAAATACGTGACCAGAAATGCAGCCACACATTTTAATACGTCTCCGAAAAATGTGATAACGCCAGCTTTCCATCCAAGCACTCTGAGCGCGTTCGTTGTCCCCGCGTTTCCGCTGCCCTTTTTTCTGATATCCATGTGGTTCATCTTCCCCACCAGATAACCTGTCTGAAAGAGACCGCACACATACCCCACTGCAAGACAGATTAAACGTTCCATATTTTTACTGCTCCTTTTCCTTTCTCTCTCTTATAAAAAACTTCAGGGAAGTCCCCCGGAAGCCGAATGCCTCTCTGATCTTATTTTCCAGATATCTTGTATATGAGAAATGCATCAGCTCTTTATCATTTACAAAGATCACGAAAGTCGGCGGTTTCACTGATACCTGGGTGATATAGTACAGCTTCAGCCGTTTGCCTTTGTCTGACGGCGGCTGCTGCATTGCCACTGCCTCTGTCATGATCTCGTTGAGCACGCCGGTAGCGATGCGCAGAGTCTGGTTTTCGATCACCATATCAATCATGTCGTACAGCTTTACCAGCCTCTGTCCGGTCACAGCAGATACATACATAATCTCTGCATAAGGCATAAAGGAAAGCACCTGACGGATATCATTCTCATATTCCCGCATAGTCCGGTCGTTTTTCTCGATAGCATCCCACTTGTTTACGACAATGATGATGCCTTTGCCTCTCTCATGAGCAATTCCCGCGATCTTGGCATCCTGCTCTGTAACGCCCTCTGTAGCGTCAATGACCATGAGGACCACGTCCGCCCGTTCCACAGCAGTTACGGTACGTATGATGCTGTATCTCTCCAGCTCTTCCTTGATCTTATTCTTTCTCCGCAGCCCTGCTGTATCGATAAAGATATATTCTTTCCCATTGTGCACGATTTCCGTGTCAATGGCATCCCTTGTTGTTCCTGCCACGTCAGAGACGATCACCCGGTTCTCGCCCAGCAGGCGGTTGACTATAGATGATTTCCCCACGTTCGGTTTCCCGACAATCGCAATACGGGGACGGTCATCCTCTTCCTCCTGAGCGCTCCCCTCCGGAAAATGCTCTGCCACCACATCCAGCATGTCTCCAAGCCCCAGCCTGGACGCTGCCGAGACCGGCACCGGATCGCCGATGCCCAGGTTATAGAACTCATATACATCAGGCATGTATTTATCAAAATTATCAACTTTATTCACCACCAGGACCACCGGCTTCCCGGATCTTCTCAGCATATCCGCCACTTTGGAATCCGCGTCAACAAGCCCCTGTCTCACATCCGTGATAAAAATGATCACATCCGCTGTATCAATGGCGATCTGCGCCTGCTCCCTCATCTGGGAGAGGATGATATCTTTGCTGTCCGGCTCGATACCGCCTGTATCGATCAGGGTAAATTCTTTGTCCAGCCATGTCACGTCCGCATAGATCCTGTCCCTGGTCACTCCCGGAGTGTCTTTTACGATTGCAATTTTTTCTCCCGCCAGTGCGTTAAACAACGTTGACTTTCCCACATTGGGGCGTCCCACAATGGCTACTACTGGTTTACTCATGTTATTCAGCCTTTCTTTTTCTTACTCACTAATCTGTTCAGTCTCATATTATACAATCAGTCGACATCTCATTTATTTCTGTTTCCTGATATTTCACGCATTTGCTTCCAGGACCGCATCGATCAGGTCCTGTCCGCTTGATTTTACAATATCAAGCGGAACTTGTAAAGCATCAGATACCTCCCTTACCGTCAGGTCATCCAGGAAAATATCCTCATCCGTTTTCAGCATATTGCAGGGGATCAGAAGTCTGTTTCCCAGTTGTTTTCCTTTTAACTGCGCAGTAAGATCCTGTCCCGTGATCAGCCCGGACACTGTGATCCGCTCCCCGAAAAAATCATTTCGAATGCAGTATACATGGATCTTCACATTCGGGAACTTCTCCACGAGCTTCTCCGCCATGGCACAGATATACGGGTACGCCAGCTTTCCGGTTGCCATGGACAGCTCATCCTGCCTTTCATCCCCGGTCAGCGTCTCATAGCCTTCTGTAAACTCATTAAAAAGAAGCCTCAGCATCCCCACGCCGTTCTCAAGCTGGAGATATCCGTCATACCGCTCCTCCTCCGGTACTTCCTCCCCTGCGAGGAGATACCACTCATCTCCCGCATGGATAAAGTGAAGCCCATATTCCTCATAAATCTTATCCTGCCATCTGTGGATCACACTCAGGACTTCTTTTGCGTCTTCTTTCGTAAATGGCTCCAAAGGAAACAGCCCGTCGCGAAATTTAGTCAGACCGACCGGGACAACGGATACACTCTTCAGGAGCGGCAGATAAGCAGTCAGGTCACGGATGGACCGTTCCAGCTCTTCCCCGTCATTTACACCTTTGCACAATACGATCTGCCCGTTCATCTCAATCCCGCCCTGATAGAGCATGTCTGCTTTCTTAAGCGCATCGCCCGCGAACCGGTTGTGCAGCATCCTGCACCGCAGTTCCGGGTTCGTCGTCTGAAAAGAGATGTTAATGGGCTCCAGCCGGTATCTTATAATCCGTTCAATATCATGGTCGCTCATATTGGTCAAAGTAACATAATTCCCCTGAAGGAACGAAAGCCTGGAATCATCATCCTTGAAATACAGGGTATCCCGCATTCCCTTCGGCATCTGATCAATAAAACAGAAGATGCATTTATTATAGCAGGAACGATACTCATCCATGAGCCCCCGGCCGAAATCAATCCCCAGCTGTTCATCGGCATCTTTCTCAATCTCCAGCTCCCACTGTTCTCCGTCCGGCTTTTCGATCAGCAGAACGATCTCTTCATCCTCCACGTAAAACTGATAATCAAAAATGTCTTCAATCTCATGCCCGTCAATCTCCAGAAGCTTATCTCCCGGTTCTATGCCCATCTCTTCCGCAATGCTTCCCGGCAGCACGGCTGCCACTGTATGTTCATGTTTCTTCATATATATTCAAGACTCCCTGTTTTCTGTCTTTTTACTGATACCCGGCTCTGCCACACATGCCACAGCCGTATTCAGTATAGCATACTTCCCAACCGCCGCAAAGCATAATTCCCGAGCCAAGCTTGAATTTCCCGGAAAAAGATGGTATAAATGATATGTAAAAATCAGATTAAATTCATCAACAGGAGAAAAACATGTCTAATATCGAACTCTTAGAAAAAACTCTTCCGGTCGCTCCTTTAAAGATTGTCGCTATGGAAAGCTGCCGGGAACTGGGACAGAAAGTCAATGATTACATCGTTTCCTTCCGTGAGAACACAGTCAGCGAAGTATCTGAATCATCCCTGTATGTCAATTACAGATCGAACAATTATCTTGTAGACTGCAGTTGTCCGCGTTTCGGAACAGGCGAGGCAAAAGGCGTGCTTAAAGAAACAATCCGCGGAACAGACTTGTTCATTATGACAGATGTCTGTAATTACAGCCTTACTTACAGCGTAAGCGGACATCTGAATCATATGTCACCGGATGATCATTTCCAGGATTTGAAGAGGATCATCTCTGCTGCCACAGGAAAGGCGCGCCGGATCAATGTGATCATGCCTTTCTTGTACGAGAGCCGCCAGCACAAGCGCACAAAGAGAGAATCCCTGGACTGCGCGCTTGCGCTTCAGGAACTGACCGACATGGGCGTTTCTAACATCATTACATTTGATGCCCATGATCCCCGCGTCCAGAACTCGATCCCCTTAAGCGGATTCGACAGCTTCAACCCGCCATATCAGTTCATGAAAGCGCTCTTCCACGCTGTGCCTGACCTGATCCCGGACAAGGACCACCTGATGATCATCAGCCCGGACGAGGGCGCCATGCACCGTGCAGTGTACTTCTCCAATGTCCTTGGTGTTGATATGGGTATGTTCTATAAACGCCGCGACTACTCCACGATCATCGGGGGCAAGAACCCGATCGTGGCGCACGAATTTCTCGGAGACGACGTAAATGGCAAGGATGTCATCATCGTGGATGATATGATCTCCTCCGGAGGAAGTATGCTGGATGTTGCAAAGCAGCTGAAGAGCCGCAATGCAGGCCGCGTCTTTGTGTGCACGACCTTTGGTCTGTTCACGGACGGATTCGATAAATTTGATGAATACTACGAAAAGGGCTATATCAATAAGGTCATTACCACAAACCTCACCTATCTGCCGCCGGAACTCTACGAGAAACCGTATTTTGTCCAGGCAGATATGAGCAAATTCCTGGCGCTGATCATTGATTCCCTGAATCATGACGTGACGATCGGATCCGTACTGAACCCGACAGATAAGATCCACGCACTCCTGGAAAAACGGGCGCGCGGTGAGAAAATATAAATCTAGATTTGTCGAGGATGTCGAGGGTGAGCAAATCGGACGAAAACAGTGAAGCGGGGAGGTCGAATACGTATTCAGACCGTGTGTACGGCCGGCTTCGGCTCCGCTCCACGAGGCAAGTAAAACTACAAAATTCGGAACTATGCTAAAAGCAGAAATTGGCAGAGAGCAACTCGCCTTCGTCTCAGACAATCTCTCTGCCAATTTCAACGCATAGTTCCGAA
>DXCD01000176.1 GCA_019116185.1 Candidatus Mediterraneibacter stercorigallinarum | reverse complement strand
GGTCTGACCCCGTTCACACTTTTTTCACAATTCATACCATCCGTTTTGACCAAGTGTCTTCTCGATCTTTCTCCGAATTTCTTTTGTCTTTCCCGGATCATTTCCCCCGGAACTGATTCCAACCACTGCTTCTTCTGTCATCACAACTGACGGGAAATAGAAGTCGCAGAGTTCCTTGTCATCTGCCACATTCACCGGGACGCCTGCCATCCGGCAATCTTCCCATATCTGCCGGTTCGCTTCCCTGCTGTCTGTGGCAGCGATCACCAATGCCGCGCCTTGCGCATCGCCTGGCTGGTAAGCCCTGCATTCCGTGCGGAGCTTTCCTTCTGCTTCCATTTCTTCCAGCTCCCGGCAGATATCCGGCGCGACCACGCGGATGCAGGCCCCGAACTGCAGCAGCGTCCGCACCCGGCGCAGCGCGATCTTTCCCGCTCCCACGATCAGCACAGTCCTGCCCGTCATATCGATAAACACAGGAAAATAAGGTCTTTCCATCCTCTTCACCTCTCTATTTCATCATGTAAAGAAGGGCGTTGCAGATGCATGCCGCAATGTTGCTCCCGCCCTTTCTGCCGCGCGCCACGATAGACGGCGTATCCTTAAGCTCAAGTATCATTTCCTTGGACTGCACCACATTGACGAATCCCACGGGTACCGCGATGATCAGTTCCGGCTGAAGCTTTCCTTCCTGTATCAGTTCATAAAGACGCACAAGGGCGGTTGGGGCATTTCCTATGGCAAAGATCAGCCCGGGGCTGTCCTTACGCATCCCTTCTTCGGACGGATCGTGCGCGGATGCCCGGTACATCTCTGCCGCCTTATCCATGCTGGCTGCTGCCCTTGTCGTGCCGTTTTTCCCGGCAGCCTCTGCCACATCCTCATCAGACATGAAGCAGTACACCTGTCCGCCGTACTCTGCCAGCTTCTTTTTGTTGATCCCCGCCTTTGCCATCTGGGTGTCCGTTACAATGGAAGCGCCGCTGCGGATCGCCTGCACAGCCTTTTCCACCACGCCGTCAGAAAAGACAAGATTATCCGCATAGTCAAAATCCGCGCTTGTATGGATACACCGCTTTACGATCAGCTCTGTCCCCGGGAGCAGTTTCTTCTCTCCCAGTTCTTCTGTTATGATCTCAAAGCTTCTTTTCTCAATCTCAGCAGGAAGCACCTGCTCAAGTTCTGTCTTCATTTCCTGTCTCTCCTTTTTCCTGTAAAATCAATCGCCGCCTTATCCGGTTTCCCGGCATAACTGTCATTATCGAATCCTTGTACCGATCCCGCACACAACACGGTCGACCCGCTCCGCGCGCTCTGCCAGCGCGGTCATGATCCTGCCTGTCTCTTCCCGGTACTCCCGTTCAAAAGCGTCCACCGGCACAAGCCCGCACCCGATCTCATCGCATACAATGATCAGCTCTTTCGTCTCTTCCAGGAGAAGGTCCGTCAGCTCTGCACTGCTTCTTCCCGCCTCCAGCCATCTTTTCACAAATTCATGAAATGCATACACCGCGCTGCATATTCCGATCTCATCCAGCCTGCAGCTTTTCCCGTCCGTCCAGGTCATGCCCGGATACAGGCGCCGCGCATAGGCAAGCTTTCCCTGGTATGCCCCTCCTGTTATGATCTTCACGTGCCGTCTGTCCTTCCTTTCTGTCTGCATTCTGATCTCTGTCTCTCCCTGCTCTTCCGTGCAAAGTGTTTCCACCCCGGCAGGTTTCTTTACTGTGCATGGGATGCCCCGCACCACTTCTGTCACCCGGTCAGCCTCTCCTGCAAGGACCTGGTTGATTTTTCCGAGATTTTCTTTGTACTGCCTCATCTCAGGCGTATCGGATGCAGACTCAGCGAATACATCGTTCGTCACCACGACCAGATGGGCGCACCGCCTCTTCAGTTCCATGATCCCGCGTACTACCGCTTCTGCTGTCCCTTCCCCGGCGCCGCTCTCCATATACATCTCATTGGCTGTCAGATTGGACAGACACTCCACCAGGACTCCCGCGCCCTCCATGGGCGGGCAGTCCCCGCTCTTCAGCCTGTCCTCAAGGTCTGTATACCACTCCAGCGTGAGAAAACCCTTGCCGGAACGCATGACGCGGTGCCTTTCGATCTTTTTCTCTGTCTCCTTGTCCCAGGAGGGCATTGTCGCAATATAATACAGCGGCGGTTTCTGCTCTGTTTTCTTTTCTTCTGTATTCTCTTTTGTATCCTCTGCTGCTCTCCCGCCGGATCCGGGGCGGGAAATACTGCACAGGGACATTTCTGCATATGCAGATTTCCCGCTTCCGCTCCCGCCTGTAACGAGCTCCATCATGACTGCTCACCCCTTTTCTGCCTGATTTCCTGCTCTGATCCTTCTTTCTTCAGATCGATGTTAAGGGACGGTGTCATCCGATATCCGCATACCGGTATTCCAGCGCCCCGCTTGCCGGGATTTTCCGGATTCCCGTGATCTCGGGGTTGACCAGATTCACGCTTTTCATGGCATACAGAGGGATGATATAGAACTGTTCACCCACCGCGCGCTGCTCTGCCTGATGAAGCAGTTCCGAACGCGCCGCCGGATCCTGTTCCCGGCTGGATGCCTCTACAATCGCGTCATACTCCTCATCCTGTATCCCGCTGCAGTTATACGTACTGTTGGACAGGAGCATGGACAGATAGGTGTAAGGATCTGCAAAGTCAGCAGTCCAGTTCATCCTGCACAGGTCGAAATCCCCTGCATAACGGCTGCTGTAATTTGCCTGAAGTTCCTGTGCTTTCAGCTCAATGTCAATGTTCAGGTTCTGTTTTAACTGTTCCTTGATTACCTGGGCAGTGTCCGAATCCATCTCCAGAGTCGGATAATTATACGTAAGCACAGGGAATCCTTCTCCGTTGGGATATCCTGCCTCGGCAAGCAGCTTCTGCGCGCGCTCCACATTTTCTTCAAAGGGCTGTTCCGCGCCGTCCACAAAACGTTCCCCGGTATTCTTGTCTGTCATGTATTTTGCCACCAGATTATAGGTTGGCTCTGTGTCCTCCCCCACGATCCGGCACAGTTCTTCCCGGTTAATGGCAAGGTTAAACGCCTCCCTGACCCTGACATCGTCAAAAGGCTCCACATTCAGGTTAAAATAGATATACCGGGTGGCGATCTGGTCCGTGACCAGCAGGTCGTCCTTTCCAGAATAGAGTTCCATTACAGTCGAAGGAAGAGAGGTCGCCACGTCTGCTTCTCCTGTCTCGTAAGCAGCTGCCATTGCCTGGGTGTCATCAAAGAAACGGTATGTGATCCGGTCCAGCTTCACGGCATCCTTATTCCAGTAGGAATCATTTTTCTTCAGGACAAAATACTGGTCCGCCACATATTCTTCCAGTGCAAAAGGACCGTTGGACAGGCTGGTCTGAGGATCCTTGTCCCATCCGCTGTCCACAGAATCTGCGTATTTTTCACAGGACGGCGTGTACACCGGCAGGCGGAGAAGATCCAGAAAATAGACGCAAGGTTCTCCCAGCCGGAAGATCAATGTGTGGTCATCCGGTGTCTCCACTCCCAGGCTGTCCATGGACATCTCCCCATTATAGATGGCTTCCGCATTCTCGATCGGGAAGAGATAGACCGCATACCCGCTTCCGGACGCCGGGTCCAGGGCACGCCGGATCGTATTCAGGAAATCTGCCGCGGTCACCGGGGTTCCGTCTGACCAGAGCGCATCCTCGCGCAGGTGGAAGGTCCACTGGGTAGAATCCTCGTTCACCTCATAGGACTCTGCCGCCCGGTACTCGATCTCCCCGTTCTCGTCAAATGTAAGCAGTTCATCCAGGGCGCTGACCGAATAAGCCAGATAAGTCAGTGCGATAGAGCCTGCGGGATCCAATGTCCCTGTCTCGCTGTTGATTGCAATGGTGATCTCTTTTTCGCTTGCCACGTCTCCCTGCCCCTGTGAGCATCCCGACAGTGCTGTCATGCAGAAGACTGCCGCTGCCAGGAACATCGCTGTAAATCTTTTTTTCTTCATGTGTCATTCTCCCTCTTACGTGAACCTTCTTCATTAAATGTAACAGTTCAGTCCGCGCCATACTGTTGCCATTAAATCTGTGACGTCATCTGGTATCCTTCTGCCCGTTTCCCGGTGTGTTCCTCCGAATACAGAAAACAGGCTGTCTTCCTGCTGCCGAAAGAATAGCTTCCCGGCACCTCGTTATAACAGCATTTCATTGTATACCCGCAGGCCTCTGCGAAAGGACATCCTCTGCTCCCCTTTTCCTGTCCTGTCTCCGCGGGAAGGACCGGGCGGGTTCTCCTTGCCTTCAGAAGATCCGGCTGGGGCGCTGCATTTAACAGCAGTTTTGTGTAGGGATGCCAGGGATCGGAACAGACCTCCCTGGTATCCCCGGTCTCTGCCAGCCGCCCCTGATAGAGGACGCTGATCCGGCTGCTGATCTTGCGGATCAAAGCGAGATCGTGGGATATGAAGAGACAGGCGATCTTTCTCTTTTTCTGGATGGACAGGAGCAGCTCCAGGATCTGGGATCTTGTGGCAGCATCCAGGGCGGAGAGCGCTTCATCGCAGATCAGCAGTTCCGGTTCTGAAATCAATGCCCTGGCTATTCCGATCCTCTGCCGCTCCCCTCCGGAGAATTCCTCCGGATAACGGTCAGCGTCTTCAGCAGAAAGCCCGACCATGCAGAGCATTTCCTCTGCTTTTCTCCTCCGTTCCCGCGGGGTCATCCCGCCCTGAGTCCCGCTCAAAGCCTTAAGGGCTTCACTCAGCGCCTGTCCCGCGGTCAGGCATGGGTTCAGGGAACCGTAAGGATCCTGGAAGACCATCTGGATCTTTCCCTGCCGTATCCCGGCTTGAGTTCCCGCATCCAGTGTTTCCCCTTTATAAGAAATCCTGCCGCTGTCCGGTTTCAGGAGACCGGTAAGGATCCTGGCAAGCGTCGTCTTCCCGCTCCCGCTCTCCCCTGCCAGCGCGTAGATCTCACCCTTACGGATCTCAAGGGAAATATCCCGGATTCCTTCTTTTGTATCAAATACTTTTGTCACATGCTCCAGGCGGAGCAAGACTTCACTGTCCTTCTCCCCGGTCCGGAGGCGCTGTATACCTCTTGCATCCCGGAGAAGCTTTTTCGTATATTCCTGCTGCGGTGAATAAAAAATCTCTTCCGCCGTTCCCTGTTCAATGATCCTGCCGGACTGCATCACATAGACCCTGCTGCACAGGGCGGCGATCACTCCCATGTCATGGCTGACCACCAGAAGGGAGGTTCCCGTATCCTGCACGATCCGCCGCAAAAGAAGGATGATCTGTGCCTGGACCGCCGCGTCCAGGGCAGTCGTCGGCTCGTCCGCGATGATCAGCTTCGGCTCGCAGGCAAGGGCGATCGCGATCGCGGTCCTCTGCCGCATCCCGCCGGAAAGCTCAAAAGGATACTGCCGCATCCTCTGCGCCGGATTGCGGATCCCCACCAGATCCAACAGCTCTTCTGCCCGTTCCCTGGCCTCCTGTCTGGTACAGTTCTTGTGGGCGCGGATCGTCTCTGTGATCTGGCGTCCGATCTTCACTGTCGGATTCAGGCAGCTCAGAGAGTCCTGCAGGACCATGGCGATGTCACGCCCGGGAACCACCTGCTGTCCGCAGACAGCGATGGCGTCTGCCGTGACATCCGCATTTTCCGCGAGAAGTCCCATCACTGCCAGCATGGCAGTGCTCTTTCCGGAACCGGATTCTCCCACGATTCCGGCGATCCCGCCTTTTTCCACGGAGAAGCTTACTTCATCCAGAGCCTGTCTATGCCCCTGACCGGTATGATATTGTACACTTAGGTTTTGTACATCCAGCACTTTCATAGATTTTTTCCTCTCTGAAGCTGTCTCTCTATGGCTGTGCCCACTGTATTAAGGGCAAGAAGCATCACGCACAGCACGATCAGGGGACAGACCATCTGATTCGGGTACAACAGCATCTGACTGCGCGCCTCCTGTATGATCGTGCCCAGGCTGGCAGCGGGCGCCGCCAGGCCGACCCCGAGAAAGCTTAAAAAGGCTTCTGTAAAGATCGCCTGGGGGATCAGGAAGATCAGATTCACAAGGATCGGTCCCGCGGCATTGGGGAGCAGGTGCCTCCACAGGATACGAAGCGGCGGCAGCCCTTCCATTCTTGCGGCTGCTGCAAAATCCGTCTCTTTCAGACGCATGATCTCTCCCCGGACGATCCGGGACATATCGATCCAGCCCGCCACGCACAGCCCCAGGATAATGCTTCCCGCCCCGGCTCCTGTCACAAGCGTGATCAGGATCACATAGAGCATGGACGGGATGGAGGCAATAATGTCAGCTATGCGCATCATGACCATATCCACATATTTCCCTGCGTATCCTGCCACGGCTCCGTAGAGCACGCCCACACAGCCGTTGATCAGGGCGCTGACGATCCCGATCAGCAGGCTGATGCCTGCCCCGTACCATACCCGGGCAAAGATATCTCTCCCGAACTTGTCCGTCCCGAACAGATGGGTCAGGGACACGGCCTGATTCTGAAGCTCTGCATTCTGTTCCGAATAAGACCATGGCCAGAATAAAGGCACCAGGACAGAGAGCAGGATCCAGACGCCGAGAATAATACATCCTGCAAGCGCCTGCCTGTTTCCTGTGATCAGATGTGTGATATGCCTTTTCTTTTTCACGGATCCTGCCTCCTTTCTGTCATCCTTTTCCATTGATCTGTTCTGCTTACTCCCTTTGCCTTACACTCTTTTTCTTTTGCTTATCTTCCTCTGTATGACCGGCGCATCCTGGGATCCATCCAGGCGCAGATAAGGTCCGTCACAAGATTCACCAATATGACCACCATGCCCATAAATACGGTCAGCCCCAGGATCAGCGTATAATCCCGGTTCGTGATCGAGCTCACGAACTCGCGGCCAAGTCCCGGGATCGTAAAGATACTTTCCACAACAAAGCTTCCTGTGAGCAGGAACGCGGACGCGGGTCCCACATAATTCAGGACCGGGATCCAAGCGTTTTTCAGGGCGTGGGTAAAAATGATCCTTCCTCTTCCCAGTCCTTTTGCCCGTGCGAACAGCACGTACTGTTTCCCCAGCTCCGCGGAAAGCGTGTTCCCCGTCAGCCTGGAGATCACTGCCGCCGGATAAAGCGCCAGGGAGATCACCGGAAGCACATAGTGGGCCGGTGTCAAAAGCCCTGCCGCGGGGAACCACCCGAGTTTTACGCTGAATACAAGGAGCAGCAGGATTGCCACGGCAAAATTCGGAATCCCGGCCGCAAGCATCCCTCCTGCCAGAATGCCTTCCCGGACGATTCTGCTCTTTGACACTGCTCTTAAGATTCCCAGTCCGGTACCCAGGACCACTGCTGCAAGAAGGGCGGCAAGCCCCAGCGACACTGTGACCGGCCATGTTCTTCCGATGATCTCAGCCACGGCTGTATCCGGCTCCTGGTAAGAGACTCCCAGGTCCCCGTGTACCAGATTCCCCATATAGGTCAGGTACTGGTCAAAAAGTGGTTCGTTCAGTCCATATTCCTCTTCCACTGCCTCCACGACCTGGTCTGACACCCCTCCGTTCTGGAAGGGGCTGCCCGGTATGAGACGGACGAGGAAGAAGGTAACGGTCGCAAGGACGAACAGGGAAACCAGCCCTGTCGCCAGACGTTTTAATGTATACCCAAGCATCTCCCTGCCCTCCTTTCCTGATTCACAACTGTTCCTCTGCTCCCTTGTCAGATCTGATTCTGCGGAGCCTCTTTTCCGTACAGCTCCACGATCTTCTTTACCATTGCATCCATGGACGCCTGCTCTGATACCTGGATCTGCATCCCGTGTTCCGCCGCCTCTGCCGCGGTCTGTTCTCCGATGCAGACAGCCCGGATCTTCCCATAGTCCACATCCTTTATCCCCCCTGTGAAACCTCTGACCGTGGACGCGCTTGTAAAGGTCACTGCATCGATCTCCCCGTTTTCCAGCATTTCCCGGATCTTCTCCTGAAGGAACGGATGGGTCTCATAAACGGTCCGGTACAGCGGGATATCGTCCACGCTCAGCCCGGCGGCAAGAAGCGGCGGCAGGAGCTCCTCCGAGCCTTTTTCTGCCCGCGCTGCTGTGATATGGCTGCCTTTTTCCGCTGACTGCGCAAGCGCCTCTCCAAGAGCAGCGGCGCTGTACACCTCTGGCACAAGATCCGGGATCAGCCCGCGCCTTTCAAGCGCGGAGGCTGTTCCGGAACCGATGGCAGCGATGCGCGCGTCCGCTCCCCGGACAAAGAGCCTCCTGAGATCCATCCCCAGTTCTTTGAGTTGGTCATAAAAAATATCCACTCCGGCAGGGCTGGTAAAGACAAGCCACTCCTGATCCGCATGTGTCCCGAACGCATCCAGCGCTTCTTTCAGTCTCTCATTCGGACAGATAGGTTCTGTGCGGATCGCCGGCATTTCAATGACCTGGGCTCCCAGCACCCGGAGACGCCCGGCAAGCGACGAGCTGCTCTGTCTTGGCCCTGTGATCAGAAACTGCCTTCCGCCCAGCACGCGGTCTTCCGCCCAGTGCATCTGTTCTGACAGGGCACACACCTTTCCCACCACGATAATAGCGGGAGTTTTGATGCCTGCACGGTCCGACGCTTCTTTCAGGGTGCTCACTGTTGCCGTCACCCTCCTCTGCCCGGCAGAAGTCCCGTTCTCCAGCACAGCAGCCGGCATATCCGGATCCATCCCTGCCTCAGTCAGCCCCTTTAAAAGGAACTCCATAGAAGAAAGCCCCATCAGGAAGACCAGAGTCCCGTTCAGCCTGACAAGGGCCGGGAAGTCCAGCTCTACCCTGCCGCCCTTCCTCGCGTGGCCGGTGATCACATGGAAGGAAGAGGTGTAGTCTCTGTGCGTCACCGGGATGCCGGCGTAAGCCGGGACCGCAGCAGCAGACGTCACGCCGGGGACGATCTCAAACGGGATCCCGTCCCGGATGAGCAGCTCCAGCTCCTCCCCGCCTCTGCCGAACACGAAGGGATCTCCGCCCTTCAGGCGCAGGACATGTTTTCCTTTTTTTGCCTCCCGCACAAGGATCTGGTTGATCTCTTCCTGGGGAACGGGATGGTTTCCCGCGTGCTTGCCTACATAGATCACTTCTTTTGTCTCCGGGATCCTGCTCAGGATCTCCGCGCTGATCAGGGCGTCATACACGATCACATCCGCGCGCTCCATCAATTCCGCTGTCTTCAGCGTCAGAAGGGCAGCATCCCCCGGACCTGCCCCGGCAAGCCACACCTTTCCCGTTTTTTCCTTATCCATTTCTTTTAAATCTTTCTCTTCTGCCAGCATGTCTTCTGATTTTTTCATGATTCCTGTTCTCCGATCCTGATTACTTCTGCTGATTCCCGGATCCCGCTCCGGGCATCTCACTCCCGCTGGTATGCCGCATGTCGCCTAAATACGCCGCATCAGTTCCCTCGCCAGCTCCTCTCCGGCGCAGAGCGCGCGGGCAGTATCCGTACACAGCGATCCTTTTACATACTGTCCGGTCTTCTCGTCATAATACAGCCCGTCCAGTTTCAGCTCATTTCCTTCCACTCTGGCATGCGCCGCGCAGGGTGAAGTACAGCCTCCGTCCACGGTGCGGATAAACTGGCGCTCTGCCAGCGCAGCCGCACGGCTCTGCGGGCTGTCCAGGCGCTCCATCCACTCATACGCGTCTCCTGCCCTTCCCTGGACGGCGAGAATGCCCTGTCCGGCAGCCGGGATCATCTCCTCCACAGTAAAATACCTGCGGATTTCCTGCTCCATTCCCAGCCGTTTCAGACCTGCCGCCGCCAGAAGTGTCCCGTCATATCCTTCTGTCTCCAGCTTGCGCATCCGGGTCTGCACATTTCCCCGGATGCCGCGGAATGTGCATCCTCCATACAATGCCTCCATCTGAAGCATCCTCCTGCGGCTGGAAGTGCCGATAACCGGAGCTTCCGGCAGATCCTCAAGCCCCTTTCTCAGAAGGAGCACATCTCTCGGGTCTTCCCTCCTGCTGTACGCAAGGATGGGAAGGTCTTCCCTCTCCTCCATGGGCATATCTTTCAGACTGTGCACGGCAAGGTCGATCTTTCCATCCATGAGCGCCCGGTCAAGCTCTTTGACAAACAGTCCTTTTCCTCCGATTTTTTCCAGGCTTTTATCCAGGATCTTATCTCCGGTCGTTTTCATGGTGATGATCTCCACTTTAGTCCCCGGCGCTTCCTTTTCAATCAGGTCTTTTATAATCTCCGCCTGCTTTACTGCAAGGGCGCTCTCCCTGCTCCCGATCCGTATTACAGAATGCATGGTGCATCATTTCCCTTCTCTATGATTCGATAGACAGCCTCCATATCCACGCTTTGGCGGATAATGTCAGCCAGCTTGTCATACTGTTCCTCTTTATATGTCTTCCAGTCTCTTGCCTGGATTTCTTCCGGGTCATACCCCTTCTTTCTCAGCAGGGCTGACAGGAATCCTCCTGCTGCCCCCGGGGCGTCAAATATCCCGTGGACATAGCATCCGTACACATTTCCGCGGCAGGCGCCGTCCTGATGGGCGCTGTCCCCGCTGCGGTCCTTCCTGTGTACGCCTTCTTCTGAAATCTCAGCCAGAGGCGTGCCCCCATCCTGGAGGACGCTTTTTCCCATATGGATCTCATATCCGGTGAACGGCACGCCGGACAGATCTTTCAGGATGCCTTCCAGATGAAGAAAGCTGCCTTCCACTCTTGTCCTTCTCTTCTCCTGCTGGAATACCGTGCGCACAGGCAGGAGCCCCATGCCTGCCACGGTTCCTTTCTGCTCTGACCCGTCCGGATCCGAGATTTCCTGCCCCAGCATCTGATACCCTCCGCAGATGCCGAAGACCAACCCGCCCCGGTCCGCAAACTGGAGGATCTTTGCCTCCATGCCGTTCTGGCGCATCCAGAGCAGATCCCGGATCGTATTTTTGCTGCCCGGCAGGAGCACCGCGTCCGGTTCTCCGAACTCTGCCGGGGAATCAATATACCTGACAGACACTTCTTCCAGTGATTCCAGCGGCGCGAAATCAGTAAAGTTAGAGATCCTCGGCAGCCGGATAACTGCGATGTCCACAAGCCCGGCGCTGTCTCTCCTGCGAAAACGCTCGGTCAGGCTGTCCTCCTCGTCAATGTCCAGATAGAAGTAAGGCACAACTCCCAGCACAGGGATCCCGGTCCGCTCTTCCAGCATGGTAAGCCCGGGCTTTAAGATAGAGACATCTCCCCGGAATTTGTTGATGATGGTCCCCTTGATGCGCTGCCGTTCCTTCTCTTCCAGCAGCATGACCGTTCCCGCGATCTGGGCGAACACCCCGCCCCGGTCGATATCCCCGGCAAGGAGCACCGGCGCGTCTGCCATCTCCGCCATCCCCATATTCACGATGTCATCCTGCTTCAGGTTGATCTCCGCCGGGCTTCCCGCCCCTTCGATCACGATCACGTCATATTGGGAGGAAAGCTTTGCGTACGCTTCCATGACCGAGGGAATATAATCCTTCTTATGTCGGTAATAATCCACGGCAGACATCACGCCCGCGGGCTTCCCGTTTATGATCACCTGGGAGCCGGTGTCATTGGTCGGCTTGAGGAGAATGGGATTCATGCACACTTCCGGCTCGATCCCCGCGGCTTCTGCCTGCATGACCTGAGCCCGCCCCATCTCCAGCCCCTCCCGGGTGATATAAGAATTCAGCGCCATGTTCTGAGATTTAAAGGGAGCTGCTTTCACACCGTCCTGCTTCAGCACGCGGCACAAGCCTCCTGCAAGGATGCTCTTTCCTACATTTGACATGGTTCCCTGTATCATGTTCGGTTTCGCCATCAGTATGTCCTCCTTTCACTGATCTCCCGGACTGCCTTCAACAGCAGATCATTCTCCTCCGGCAGCCTCACGGCGGCGCGGTACCAGCCTTTCTCCAGTCCCCTGTAATTTCCGCAGTCCCGTATCAGGATTCCTTTGCCCTTTAACTGTCCCGCCAGGTCCATGCTGCTGTGCATGAGGATGAAATTTGCCTCTGACGGGATCACATGGATTCCCAGTCCCGCAAGCTCCTGTTCCATCCGGGCACGCTCTGCCTGGATCAGTATTCTCGTCTTCTCCGTCTTAAGAACTTCTTCCTCTGACAGTGCGGCGATCCCCGCCTCCTGGGCCGGGATCGAGACGCTCCAGGGCTGGCGCGCCCGGCTCATCCTCTCCATCAGCTCTGTATCGGAAGTGATCCCATATCCGAGCCGCAGGCCGGGAATGGCGTGCATCTTCGTAAACGCCCTCGCCACGAACATCTGCGGATAGGCCGCTGCCTCCCTCTCTGCATAGAATGCCTTTTCCTTGTCTGCAAATTCGATAAAACACTCATCCAGTACAAGACGGATCCCTTTCTCCTGACAGCGGCTGATGACCTTGCGCAGAAGCGCTTCCGGGATCACCTGCCCCGCCGGGTTAGAGGGGGAACAAAGGAATGCCATGTCCAGGTCATCTGTCAGATCGTCAAGGAAGCGCTCTGTCAGCCGGAAATTCTCTTTATCTTCCAGCATGTGATATCGGATCTGACAGTCCACCGTGCCGAGTGCCTGCTCGTATTCAGAAAAAGCAGGGACCGGGATCAGCGCCTTCTTTGGCTTCTCAGTAATTACAATGGAGAAGAAGAGCTCAGCCGCCCCGTTCCCCGGCAGGATGAATTCCTGCGGGACCCCCAGCTTCTCTGACAGAGCCGCCTTCAGGGCGCGGCACTGACTGTCCGGATAAGCGCAGCATTTGTCCACGCCCCTCTTAGCCGCCTCAAGCACAGCCTCCGACGGTCCGAACGGATTTACATTGACTGAGAAATCCAGCATACCTCTATATGTATAAATATCTCCTCCATGTCCGTATTCCATGTTCTTCTCCTTGTCTGCTTCTGCTGTATATTTCCTGCCGCATCCTTTTTTTCCGCTCTGTCAAAGGAGCAGGATCAGCGCAAGCTTCAATCCTCCGCCCAGGATCAGGGTCAGGAGCTCTGCCGCGTACATGAGCCTCCCCGTTCTTATGATATCTTCGGGCTCAATACTGCGAAGGGCGTCCCCGATAAATTCTTTTTTATAAAGCTTTCCAAAATAGACCGCATCCCCGGCAAGCCGCACACCCAGCGCACCCGCGCATACAGATTCGGTCTGAGCCGCGTTGGGGCTTGCATGTTTCTTCCGGTCCCTCCGGTAGATCTTCCACGCATTCTTCCCGTCCAGGCCGGTCAGGAATGCGGATATTGTCATAAGAAGCGCCGTGACGCGCGCGGGAATATAGTTGAACACATCGTCCATTTTGGCGGGGATCCTGCCAAAATACAAGTACCGGTCATTCTTATACCCGAGCATGGAGTCCATCGTGTTGACTGCCTTGTACAGAAATCCCAGCGGCGCCCCTCCGATCAGCAGATAGATCAGGGGAGCTGTCACCCCGTCAGACGTATTCTCTGCCACCGTCTCCACTGCCGCCTTGGTGACCCCTTCTTCTGTCAGTTTCTCTGTATCCCTGCCAACGATCATGGAGACAGCTTTCCTCGCGCCGGGAAGATCCCGGGCTTTCAGCCGGTCATAGACCTTCCTGCTCTCAGACGCCAGGCACTTTGCCGCCAGGATCTGGAAGCACCAGAATGTCTCCAACAGGAAACGGAGCGCCGGATGGATCCACCCGGCAAGAGCGAGCAGGCCAAACGGGATCGCAAACGCCATCCCGGCGGTCAGGACCCACAGCACGCCTCCCGCGGCGGTCAAATGTGTGCCGCACACTTTCCTCAGCTGCCGCTCTCCCCATGAGATCCAGTTTCCGATAAGCCGCACCGGGTGGTACAGCCAGACCGGATCTCCAAAAAGCAGATCCAGCAATACTCCTGCCGCGCAGGCTGCAAGTGACATCAGCATCTTCTCGTCTCCTTCATCCTATCTTCTTGAGATCCCTCAGGATCTCTGTCCCGCTTTTCCACTCTTCTTCCAAGGCTTTTGCAGAATATCCGCATCCGTTCCCTGCCTGCCAGTCATAAAACGAATGCTCCCCTTCTGCCATCCCGGAGAGAGCAGCCATGATGGTCCCTCCATGGACCACAAATGCCGCGCGGGTTACTCCTTCTTCCATCCAGCGCCGGATCCATTTCCTCACGCCCTCCCTGCATCTCTCCCGGAATGTCTCCTGGGACTCTCCTTCCGGGAATGCGGTCATGCCGCCGGATTCCAGCCATCTGACATAGGCAGGCTCGTCTTTCAGTTCTTCATAGGTTTTCCCTTCGAACCTCCCGAAATCGCACTCCCGGAGCAGGGGCTCTGTCCGCACCGGCACGCCCGGCCAGATCAGCTCTGCTGTCTGAATACACCGCTTCATGGGGCTTGCCGTCAGGCATTGGATCTCCGGATAAGGGACCGCCTCTGCTCCCTCCTGCCGTCCTCTGAATATTTTTACTGCCTGTTCGGACAGTGTTTCATCTGTGCTTCCGATATACTGTCTCTTCTCGTTTCCCGGCGTGGGCAGGTGCCGGATAAAGATCACTTCCATAAGCACCCTCCCGCAAGGATCAGAACTGCCAGCATGGCAAGCTCGCACATCTGAAGAAAATACCCTGCAAGATCGCCTGTCGCCCCGCCGAACTGCTTTCTGCTGAGACAGTAATAATGCAGAAATACAAGGAGCGCCGCTGCCACGGCAAGACTGCCCGGCACCGGAGAGGTCCACGCCATGGCGCACCCGCAGGCCGCTGCCCAAAGGATCAGGACGACGCGCACCCGCTTCCTCTGTGCCCCGTCCTGAAATGTCCGCAGAAGCCCGCTGTTCTTTGCAGGCTGAAAGCTTACCACAGAGATTCCGCTCAGAGATCTGGAGAGAGGGAACATGAGTGCCGCCGCCGGAAGGACGGACAGATCCGCCTCGCTCCAGAGCGCTGCGTTGAAAAGGTAATACGCGCAGAGCCATATCACGGCAAACGCCCCGGTATGCGGATCTTTTAAGATCGCCAGCTTTTTCTCCCTGTCTCCGTAAGAACTGAGGGCATCCATGGTATCCGCGAACCCGTCCATATGGATCCCGCCTGTCACCAGCACGGGGATCAGCGTCATGACCGCCGCGAAGAAAAAGCTGCCGCAGTCTGTATACCTCAGGAGCACATACCCTGCCGCATACTCCAATGCCCCTGTCACCACGCCCACGACCGGGAAAAAACACATCGCATACTTCATATTTTTTTCATTCCAGTCCACCGTGGGGACAGGGAGCTTGGAATACATGGACAGTGCCACTGCCAGCGAACTAAAAAAACGCATCTCTTTCTCTTCTCCTACTTCAGTTCCTCATATTGTTCGATTTTGATCTCATCAAATGTCCCCATCCGGTTATAAACTTCCAGCCCCATTTCAAGGAGGGGGATCACAGCCACAGCGCCGCTTCCCTCTCCCAGCGACATGCCGCATTCAATAAACGGGGAGAGATCCAGCGCCTCCAGCACCATGCCGCCTGCCGGCTCGCCGGAGCGGTGGGACGGCATCATATACTCTGCTGCCTCGGGCGCGATCCGCGCCGCGCAGAGCGCTGCCGCCGAAGAAATGAATCCGTCAATGACTACCGGGATATGGCAGATGGCGCCCCCGAGAAATACCCCGGCAAGCCCCGCGATATCCAGGCCGCCTACTTTTGCCAGTACATCCACCGCGTCTTCCGGGTCCGGCGCATTGACCTGTACTGCCTTCCGGATGGCTTCCACCTTGCGGTGCAGCCCATCCGTGGTAAGCCCCGCGCCTCTCCCGGTCACTTCCTCCGGATCGCGGTCCAGGAGCACGGACACCACCGCGCTGCTTGTGGTCGTATTCCCGATGCCCATCTCGCCGGTGGCAATGATATCATAGCCTTTCTCTGCCAGGTCCTTCACAAGTCGGATCCCGATGAGGATAGCTTGTTCCGCCTCTTCCCGGGTCATCGCAGGCTCTCTCGTCATGTTCTTCGTGCCGTACGCCACCTTATATTCCGGCTTTGTCACATGGTCCACATCCCGGGCAACGCCGATATCCACCGGGAAGACATCCACTCCCGCCACTTCTGCCATCAGAGTGACGCTGGCTGCCTTCCGGGTGAAGTTCTCGGTCACGACAGCAGTCACTTCCTGTCCGGTCTGTGTCACGCCCTCTTCCACGACTCCGTTGTCCGCACAGAGGATCACAAGCGCCTTTTTCCCGAGTGTATAGGATGCGGTCCCTTTGATCCCTGCCATGCGGATCACCGCGTCCTCCAGTTTCCCGAGACTGAACAGGGGTTTTCCGACTGTCCTCCATCTCATTTTTGCCTCTTCCATGCTCTTCCGGTCAGCCGGCCGGATGTTCTGCAACGCTTCTTCCAGATTCATCTCACTTACCTCCTGAATTACCGCTTTTTCTCTCAGCACACCTGTTGACAAACCGCTCTGCGAAAACAGGCAGGGACGGCAGATAAAGGTGGGGATATCCGGCAAAAAGATTTCCTTCCATGTGGATGCACTCCCACCTCCTGCGCCCGTCCGGCTTCACTGCCTCGCAGGCTTTCCCGCTGTCCGTGCTGTCCCAGTAATGGAACTCATGCCCCCGGATACACTCTCCCGGCCGGAGATACCCGTCTGTTCCGGAGCTGTTTCCGTCTCCTGCCGTGATATTGATATATCCGAAACGTACCAGCTTCCCTGTTGGAAATGACCTTTCGCGGAGAACGCCTGCCATGGGGTATGCATTTCCCTCTCCGTCCTCTATCTCTTCATGCAGGTACATGAATCCCCCGCACTCGGCAAGACAGGGCATGCCGGAAGACACTGCTTCCCGGATCGATTCCCGCATGCCGCGGTTCTCTGACAGCTGCCTGGCATAGAGCTCCGGGTATCCGCCGCCGAGGATCAGCCCGTCCAGCCCCTCCGGGAGTTCCGGGTCTGAGAGCGGGCTGAAGGGAATCAGCCTGCAGCCCATTTTTTCAAGCAGTTCCATGTTCTCCTTATAATAAAAACAAAACGCCCGGTCCCTGGCAACGCCGATACTGACCTCTCTGTCAGGATAAGTTCCTGCTCCTGTCTCGGTGCGTATCTCCCTGTCAGAAATGATTCCGGCTCCTGTCCGGCTCCTGCCTTCTCCTGCTCTCTCCTGCGAAGATCCGGCTTCTTCTCCCGCGATCCGCAAAATAAGATCCAGATCCACCGTCTCTGATAGGATCTCTCCCGCGCGGCGTGTCTGTTCCTTCACGCTGTCCATCTCCTGGGGCGTGACCAGCCCGAGGTGCCGGCTCTCAAAGGCAAACGCCTCATCCTCCGGCACATATCCGACCACCGGGATCTCATGGCCCATTTCCTTCAGTTCCCGTTCCAGCATGGACTTCAGCCGCGGGTAGAGCATCCCGGATACCCGGTTCAGCAGGATCCCCCGGATCCGGCTGTCCGCCCGGTATTCCACCATGCCTTTCACCAGCGCTGCCAGTGACAGGGAGGCTCCCCGGCAGGGAACCACCAGGATCACCGGAAGCTCCAGCGTCCGGGACACATCATAAGAGCTGGCTGTATCCGTATCCATGGACATTCCGTCATAATATCCCATGACCCCCTCTGTCACAGCCAGGTCCGCGCCGGACACATGGTCCGCATACCCTGCCCGGAGGTCTTCCCGGCCGGAAAAGAACAGATCCAGATTCCGGGAATCCACTCCCAGCACGACCCGGTGGAACATGGGATCAATATAGTCGGGTCCGCATTTGCACGCCCGTACGTTAAGCCCCTTCTTCTGAAAGGCTGACATCAGCGCGCAGGCTGTCCCTGTCTTTCCGCTGCCGCTTGCCGGGGCAGCGATCAATATTCCCGGAACGCGCATCCGGCGTCACTCCTTCCTCCTGCTGAAATGATATACACCGGGTTCTGTCCGGTCATCAGATGATACCTGCCGAGCTTCCGCGCCCGCGACGCCATGATCTGGGTGATCCGAGCGTCTTTCAGCAGGCCTTCCTTTTCCGCTTCCATAACTTCACTCACTGTCTCCAGAGAGATGGCATTGACCACGATACGTGCCTCCGGCGATCTGTCCAGCACCGTTTTCAGGATCTCTTTCAAATTCCCGGAGCTTCCGCCGATAAACACATGGGTCGGAGCTTCCAGGCCTTCAAGCGCCTCCGGCGCCTCCCCGCTGATGATCCGGATCCCGTCCGCGCGGAACTTCTTCCGGTTCTCGCCGATCAAAGAGACTGCCTCCGGATTTTTTTCCACTGCGTAGACCCGGATGTCTGTTCCTGACAGAGCTGCTTCCACAGACACAGATCCCGTGCCCGCCCCGATATCATAGACCACGGCGTTTTTCGTCAGCCTCAGCTCCGCAATGCTGACCGCCCGGACTTCCGCCTTGGTCATGGGCACATTTCCCCGGATAAATGCATCGTCAGGCACATGACAGCAGGCGGACAGGTCAGGGGATGGATTCTCCGCAAGGACCACGCATAAGCCGTCCACGTCTGTCTCTGAGATCTGGTGTATGGTCCCTGACACGATCCGCTCGTCCGGATAAGACAGCCGTCTGCCTGCATGGATCATGATCTCGTCCATCTCATATTCTCTTAAGCGCTCCAGCGCCCGTGTCCCGGCGTCTCTGCCGCCCAGGAGGAGGAATGTCTTCCTGTTCCGGCTGACCGTCCGGATGAAATCCTCGTCTTTCCCGTGGAGGCTGACCAGAGCCGCATCCTCCCAGGAGGTGTTCAGCCTTGCCGCCAGATACACCACGGAAGCGATCCCGGGGATCATCTGTATCTCACACTCCGGCAGTTCGCTGCCCAGCAGGCTCCCCAGCGTCTTTGCCCCGCTGTGGAATCCCGTATCCCCGGAGAGGAGGACCGCGATCTCCCGGTACTCCGGGTGTGACCGGATATAAGAGAGGATCTCCTCTCCCCGGTACTCTGCAAGCGCCGGCTTTCCTGCCGCGGCATCCAGATCCCGGACCGCTTCCAGCATCCGCCGGGCGCCGATCAGGCAGTCCGCGCTTCGGACCGCTTTCTCAGCCTGGGCGGTCATGGTTAGCGCTGTCCCCATTCCGATCCCGACAAGGGAAATCTTCTGTTTCTTCTCACACATCTTTATACCCTCTCGGCGTGACCATGCGGCCGTTTAACTCCATGGTCTTTGAATTTCCGATAAACACGGTGGAGAACATATCCACCTTTGTATCCTTTAACTGGTCCAGTGTAAGGATCTGGCAGGATTCCCCGTCTCTTCCGATATTCCGGGTGATCCCGCACACGGTCTTCGGATCCCTGGACTCAAGGATCATCCCGCAGGCTTTCTGCAGGTAATCCGAACGCTTCCGGCTGGACGGATTGTACAGGCAGATGACAAAGTCCGCCTCCGCGGCAGCCCTCAGGCGCTTCTCGATGGTCTCCCAGGGCGTCAGCAGGTCGCTTAAGCTGATCACCGCGAAGTCATGCATCAGAGGCGCTCCCAGAATGGCAGCCCCGCCGGATGCCGCGGTGATACCCGGCACGATCTCGACCTCTACATCCGGATATTCCTTTCCGATCTCGCAGATCAGCCCTGCCATGCCGTAGACTCCCGCATCCCCGCTGCACACCATTGCCACGTCCTGTCCTTTTTCCGCTTCTTCAAAAGCCATACGGCAGCGGTCAGCCTCTTTGCGCATGGGGGTGCTCAAATACTGTTTGTCCGGGAACTGTTCCCGGATCAGGTCAATATATACTGTATAACCGATGATCACCGGGCAGTGCACCAGCACGTTTTTCGCGCGTATGGTCATCTGGTCCTTTGCCCCCGGTCCCAGTCCGGTCACATAGATCTTGCTCATTTCTGGTCTCCCTTTCTCAGTCTTTTTTCTGCCCGTCCTATTTCTGTTCTTCAACCGGTGCTTTCAAATGTACCGCTCTGCGGAACTCTGTTGTAAAAGAAGGATCGTAGAGCTTGGAACGCTCATATTCATCTTCCAGGATCCGCCCTACCACGATCAGCGCGGTCTTGGTCACTCCTGCCTCCCGCGCGGTCTCCTCCAGCGCATCCACTGTACAGCGCAGCACTTTCTCTTCCGGCCACGTAGCCTTATACACGATAGCAGCCGGGGTATCCGACGGATATCCGCCGCGGATCAGCTCCGCGGAAAGCGCTCTGAGCATCCCCGTGCTTAAGAAGATCACCATCGTCGCCTGATGAGCGGCAAACGAAGCGATGGACTCCCTGTCCGGCACCGGGGTGCGCCCCGCCATCCTGGTGATCACCACGGACTGGGAGATCCCCGGGAGCGTATACTCTGCTCCCAGTGCTGCCGCTGCCCCGCAGAAGGAGCTGACCCCCGGGCACACTTCATAGGGGATACCGTTCTCTTCCAGCGCATCCATCTGCTCCCGGATGGCGCCGTAGAGGCATGGGTCTCCGGTGTGGAGACGCACGATCTCGTTCCCCTCTGCCTGTCCTGCGGTCATCACATCCAGCACTTCCTCAAGAGTCATCACCGCGCTGTTGTACACCTTGCAGTCTTCCCTGCACAGGGAGAGAAGACCCGGGTTCACCAGGGATCCCGCATAGATAACAATATCCGCCTCCTGCAGAAGCCGCTGCCCCCGCACTGTGATCAGGTCCTCCGCTCCGGGACCCGCGCCTACGAATGTGATCATTGTTTCTCTCCCCCTTTTCCTTCTTTCACGATAAGCAGGGAATAATATCCCGCCTGTTCCGGTATCTCTTCCGCGCGGCAGCAGATCCGCTCCTCTTCCATGCCGCAGTTCTCCACCATCCTTACATCCATCTTTTCCTCCATAAGGATCTGCTTTACTTCCGGCATTTTTCTTCCTGCCTTCATAAGGATTTTAGTCCCCGGAAGATGAAGGCTCTCTTCGATCCCATAGGAAGCAGGCAGGATATGGATCTC
Source organism: Candidatus Mediterraneibacter stercorigallinarum (assembly GCA_019116185.1). GTDB lineage: Bacteria > Bacillota > Clostridia > Lachnospirales > Lachnospiraceae > Mediterraneibacter > Mediterraneibacter stercorigallinarum. Next base: position 2,881 of record DXCD01000176.1, on the reverse strand, counting down.
CTCCCGGTTCTCCGCCAGCGGCATGTTAAGCCGCGCCGCCGCCGCGCAGAAAGACGGAATGCCCGGTACAAGAGCCGTCGGATATCCGTCCCGGTCAAGCCTTTTATGCACGTACATGCAGGTGGAATACACCGTCGGATCTCCCAGCGTCAGGAACACGATATCCTTTCCTTCATCCAGGACCGCTTCCGCGGCCCCGGCATCCCGGTCATGGATCGCTTTCAGCACTGCCTTTTCCTTGATCATGGGCATTGGCAGGAAGAGCTTTGCTTTCTCCGCCAGCTCAGGGACAGCCGCAAGGGCAATCTGATATGCAGCGCATTTTTCCAGATAAGCGGCATATGCGCTTTCGCCGGATGCCTCCTCATAGACCGGGCCTTCCAGTCCCGGATCTGATACCGGCACAGCCGCCACATGGCACTCCCGGATCACCCTTGCCGCCTTTAATGTCAGCAGTTCCGGATCTCCCGGTCCCACCCCGATTCCTATAAATCTTCCACGCATTTTTTCCAGTCCTTTCCTTTGAAATTATACGGTGTCCTTAACAGTCTCACAGCGTGCTTCTGGATCTTCCCTGCGGATCTGTTCCAACAGAGCATCCGCGCCTTTTGTCTTCCCCAGGACGCCTTCCTCTGTGGAAAACATGACTGCCTCAATCGAAAGCCCTTCACCGGACCTTCTCCTCAAAACCCCGTCGATCCGCTCCATCACAGTTTCCATAACCGGCTCCAGCAGTTTTTTTTCTTTCAGGATGCCAATCGCCTCTGTGGTGTTGATGCACCCCATGATCCGCGTGACTGTGCCGCGGTCTGCCCCTGCCATTGCCCCGTGGGCTGCAAGCACTTCCATCCGGCAGTCTGCCTGCCTGGAATGGGTATTCATCACCCCTGCCGCCAGTTTGATCAGTTTCCCCACATGCCCGATGAGCAGGATTCCTTTCATTCCCAGCAGGGAAGCGTCCTGGATCGTCTCGCCGATATAGTTGCTGCATTTGACAGCCAGGGACAGATCCATGCCCATCTCATTTTTTATGAAATCACTTCCGTAATTACCCGGTGTCACGCAGCAGTAACGATGCCCGTTTTCTCTGAGCACTTTCATCTCCAGATAGATCGTATCTGTCAGGGCTTTCTCGCTCATCGGCTCCACAATCCCGGTGGTGCCCAGGATGGACAGTCCGCCCTGGATTCCCAGCCTGGGATTAAAGGTCTTCTTTGCCGTCTCTTCTCCCCCAGGGATCGAAAGCGTCACATGGACACTGCCCGTGTATCCGTACTTTTCACAGACCTCCCGGACCGCTTCCCGGATCATCCTTCTCGGGACTTTATTGACCGCGGCTTCTCCTGCCGCCTGTTCCAGTCCCGGGCGGGTGACGCGTCCCACGCCCGCGCCGCCGATGATGCGGATCCCATTTTCTTCCCCTGCCGATTGTCCCGCAGATTCCACTTCCGCGCACACCAGCAATCCATCTGTCACATCCGGGTCATCCCCGCTGTACTTTCTCACCCCGCAGCGCACAGAGCCGGGGCCGCGGCTGATGTCCTCCACATCCAGATACAGTTCCACGCCCTTTGGAGTCATAAGGCGCACCTGCCGGATCTCCTCCCCGGAGAAGAGCATCTGCGCCGCTGCTTTTGCCGCTGCCGCCGCGCAGCTTCCGGTAGTGTATCCGAACCTGAGGCCGGACCGGGTCCGCCCGATCTCATATATTTTGCGTCCGGCGCTGTCTGCGCCGTTGTGTGTTACAGCAGCTTCTTTGCCCATGCTCTCTCACCTCTTTCGGTCTCTGTCACCTGCTGCTATGCGGCTATATAGTCTCCCGCCGCCTTTCAGACCTTTACGAATATCTTCTATCCGATGGAGTCCCTGATATGTTCTTCAAAGATCCTGCGGATCCCTTTCAGTTCTCCCAGGCCTTTCAAGATCACGCGCACTTCATATCCCGCATTCTCCATCTCGCTTTTCCACGAGTCTTCTTCGCCTGCCATATCATTTTTCGCATGGTCGCCTGCCACAAGCATAAACGGCATGAGCGCCACTTTTTCCGCGCCGCAGATCTTGAGCTTTGTCATCACATTGTTCAGATCCGGGAAGCTCTCCACGGTTCCCACCAGCACCTGTCCGTATCCGAGGATATGGAAGGTATACTCCAGCATCGGGTAAGCCGCGTTGGCATGATGGTCTGTCCCATGTCCCATCAGGGCAAGGACCTCGCCCGGTGCAAGCTCTGTCTCCGCCATCACCGCGTGGACAGCCTTCTTATAGTCATCCGCGCTGCTCAGCAGCGGATTTCCGATCCGTATCCATTCAAACTGATCTTCCAGTTTCCTCACATCTTCCAGCATCCGGTCATTCTCGATCCCGTTTATGATATGGGTGGGCTGGATGATCACGCCGCGGATCCCGTCCGCTGCCATCCGCTCCAACGCCTGTTCCACGGTATCGATCTTGATGCCTTCCTCTCTCTCTAACTTCCGCAGGATCATCCCGCTTGTAAACGCGCGGTAAACCCGATACTCCGGGAATGCCTCCCCAATGTCGTCTTCCAGCGCCTGTATCGTCTTTTCCATGGTATCCAGATGGCTTGTCCCAAAGCTTACCACAAGAATCCCTTTCTTCATCCTGAAATCCTCCTCTCCAGATCTTCTATCGTCTTCGGCGGTTCTTCCTCCGGGGAAAGGATCCCCTTCTGGACCATCCGCCGGTATAACCGCAGCGCCGCAGGCAGCTCCAGGTTTGCCTGCTCCATCGCCTCCTCATCACCGCAGACCTGCCGGGGCGTTCCCTGCCGGAGCACTCTTCCCCCGTCCAGGAGCACGATCTCATCTGCCCACGCATAGGCATAGTCCACATCATGGGTCGCCATAAGGATGGTCAGCCC
>DXCD01000175.1 GCA_019116185.1 Candidatus Mediterraneibacter stercorigallinarum | reverse complement strand
AAAAAAAGTGTTGACATTTGCCGCAACTTGATAGTATAATAGCAAAGCGGGTTGCGGAAAGGACTTCAAAACCCGCAAAAATATGGGGTCTTAGCTCAGCTGGGAGAGCATCTGCCTTACAAGCAGAGGGTCATAGGTTCGAGCCCTATAGGCCCCATATACCAACCAAATATGGCGGAATAGCTCAGTTGGCTAGAGCACACGGTTCATACCCGTGGTGTCGCTGGTTCAAATCCAGTTTCCGCTACTTATTAAAACCTCGTTTTTACGAGGTTTTTTCTTATTTATACCAAAACCAGAAAGCGCTATCAAATCGAATAGTTTGTAAATAAGGCAGGTCATAAACCCGCCTCTTTACTCTTCATTGTATTTACTTCTCATCTTCTTTATACATGAAAGCATCCTCCGCCGATAAACTCTCTCAACAGAGAATTTGTCGGAACATACTCACTGCCGATCCCCACAAAATAATCAAAAAACTTAAGCAGCCTCTTCGCTTCCAGGTATTCCTCAGAATCTTTATCCACGCCGAACAAAAGCGGCTCCACATACTGCTTGAGCACTGCAAGCTCATAGAGCAGCGATGAGTTGAACATCACGTCCGCCTGCTCCTGGAACGGAAAGATATTTTCTTCCTCTCCCCTCCTCACAGACGGCCACATGGAAATCGTCTTCATCGCAGATGCCCCTCTGGTGCGGGCGTCTCTCACCAGCCGGCGGATCAGCCGCCCGTCCGTTGTGGGTATCCGGTTATGCTCGTCAATGTTGAGCTGGGTCAGAGCGCTGATATAGATCTTAAATTTATTCTCGTCCCCCATCATCTCTGTCAGCCTCGGATTCAGGCAGTGGATCCCTTCGATGACAAGGATATCCTGCGGTCCCAGCTTCTTGGGGCGGTTCTCATATTTTCTCTTCCCGCTTTTAAAATCAAATACCGGCAGATAAACCTCTTCCCCCTCCAGAAGGGCTTTCATATCTTCATTAAATTTCACAATATCGATTGCTTCCAGGCATTCGAAATTATAATTTCCATCCTTATCTCTGGGAGTGTTTTCCCGGTCAACAAAATAATTGTCAACCGCAATTGGATGGGGCTTCAGTCCGTTTACCCTAAGCTGTATGGAAAGCCTGTGGGAAAAGGTTGTTTTCCCGGACGAAGAAGGACCCGCGATCAGCACAAAACGAGTGTGCTCCCTGTCCGCGATCTGTTTTGCGATCTCTCCGATCTGCCGCTCCTGATGCGCCTCCTGCACGAGCACGACTTCTCTCATATCGCCCTTTGTGACCATATCATTCAGCGCGCCCACAGTCTCGATATCCTGACAGTCCCCCCATACCACGGACTGCTTCAGCACCTGGAACAGTTTCGGGCTGGGCTTAAACTCCGGCACTTCTTCCGGCCGGTCTTTTGACGGCATCTGGATCACGAACCCCTCATCATACAGATGAAGGGAAAAATACTTGAGGCATCCTGCATCCGGTACCATATAGCCATAATAATAATCCTCAAATTCATTCATGCTGTATATATTGACCTTGGACACGCGGCGGTATTCAAACAGCCGTTCTTTGTCATACATGCCATGCCTGTGGAACATTTCCACAGCGTCATCCGTATGGACGCTGCGCTTTCCAATCCGGATCTTTTCCGCAGAAAGCTCTTTCATCCGGGCAGAAACCTTCTCAAGAAAGTCTTCTGTCACTTTTACGCCGCCTTCCACAGTGCAGTAATATCCCTTGTCCACCGAAAAATGTATGCGCACCCGTTCGATTTTGTCGTGGCCTGCCACATCATGAACCGCTTTTACCAGCAGAAAGCACATGCTCCTCTTGTAAGTAGCATGACCGATCGCGTCCCCTGTGGTGACAAACCGGATCTCACAATCTTTTTCTACTCTCTTCCTAAGCTCCTGCAGATGATTCTGTCCTGCGAAAACAAGCACAATCTGATGCTCATACCGCGCCTGATAATCCTCGGCTATCGCCTGGTATGTGGTGCCCGCAGGATATTCTCTTGTCTCACCATCTACACGGACTCTGCATTTGCGCTCTTCCACCTTTAGCTCCTCCTTATATGACCTGAAACGGATGGATGACCGGAGTAGTCACAACCTCCAGAACGGGAAGCTTTTCCTCCAGAAAATGCTTCATATCATCGATAAAAATATATTCTGTCCCATAATGCCCGGCATCAATAATGGCAAGCCCCTGCTCTACCGCGTCCAGCCCGTCATGATGCCCGATATCACCTGTAACAAGGACATCCGCGCCTTTTGCGAGAGCCGCCGGCACAGCCGTCTTTCCCGAGCCGGGCGATATTGCCAGCCTCGACACCTCCGCGCTCATATCTCCGAACACCTTCAGGCTTCCCAGATTTAGTTTATGCTTGACATAGACACAGCATTCCTCCAGTGTCATCGGTTTTTCGAGCTTTCCTACCCTGCCGATGCCTTCCGGCTTTCCTTCTTTCTCCATAGTGACATCCAGGACCTCTGTATCTTGGATGCCGAGGATCTTTTCCGACAGCTCCGCCATGCCGAGTACATCATAATTCGTATGCATGGCATAGTAGGAAATATCATTCTGGATCAGTTTCACAATCCGCCTGCTTATAAAATCTTCATCCGTTATCTTCTTCAAAGGAGAAAAGATCAGAGGATGATGGGTGATCAGCATATCTGCCCCAGCCTCTGCCGCGCGGTCTATGACAGCATCCGTGGCGTCCAGCGCGATATATACTCTCTCCACTTCTTTCTCTGCCCTTCCTGCAAGCAGCCCTACATTGTCAAAGTCCAGAGCCGCCTCTCTCGGATATGCGGCTTCTATGACCTGCATGATCTCTCTACACAGCATAATACTTCATCCCTTTCTCCGCATTTTCTATCTCTTTTTCCAGTTCCTGCATCCTGCTGACGGCACGCGTTGAATCCTGTCCCTGCAGCCCTTCCAGTATCTGTCTCTTTATACGTATCTCTCTTTCAAGATACTGCCGGAGTACCGGGTTTTTCTCCTGCAGCAGATACCTGCCGTACCGCAGTTCTGTCTCGTCCCATGTTTCCGCTGTCCCGCAAGTCCGCTCTGTCCTTCTGCCGGGAGATGCCATTTTCATCATGGGATAATATTTCCCGTCTTCTTCCACCATATCTTCCTTAATAAACAAAAAACCTTCCTCTAAAAGAAAGGCTCTCACTTTTTCGATCTCAGACTGGGGCTGCAGGATGCACTCTTTCAGCGTTCTGACAACATCTTCCCCTTCTTTCAGGATCCGGATCATAAGGCCGCCGCCCATTCCGGCGATCACAGCGCTGTCCGCTTCCCCTTGTTCCAAGGCGGAGAATCCGTCCGAAAGCCGTGTTTTAATCCTGTCTTCCAGTTCGTAAGCACGGATATTTTCTTCCGCCCGCTCAAGCGGCCCTCTGTTCACATCCATGGCGACCGC
>DXCD01000174.1 GCA_019116185.1 Candidatus Mediterraneibacter stercorigallinarum | reverse complement strand
GGATTAAGCTTGCGGTGGCAGCGTATTCTTTATGGGATTATGAGAAGAGCGGAAATGTATACAATGAAAACAAGATCAAAAAACACCTCTGGATCTTTGCGGCAGTCCTGCTGGCGCTTGCCTATGTGTTGCCCGCTGCCGGGGCGGCGCTTCCGTCTGCGGCATCTATGGCGGTGCTGCTTTTGTTCATCCCGGCGGGCATTATCAGCGTCAGGAAGATCGTGTCTTTTCGGTATTACCGTGAGGTGAATCAGCAACTGCTCGCGCAGGTTGTAAATCAGATGGATGCGGTAAAACAGGCGGCCAGGACGGTGAGCGACAAGTCGATTTCCACGGATAGCACTATTACCAGCAAGCGGGATGGATTTGAATACTTAAACGATCTCTTTATCAAGCGTCACAGAAAGATCCTCTGGAAATCCACGATCCGTATAGCGGAGATCTGCCTTGTTTTAAGCTGCGCGGCAGTCATCGCGCTGACAATGGCGCCGGAGGCGAAAAAAGACATCAATGAACTTATCATGACCTGGCTTCCGTATTTTACGTTCATTATGTATGCCATTAACCGCGGGACCGGGTTTACCAGGGCTTTGTTCATGAACTGCGACCACAGCCTGCTGACATATTCCTTCTACAAGCAGCCCGGATGCATCTTGAAAATGTTCCGGATCCGCCTGCGGGAGATCATGAAGGTGAATGCCCTGCCTGCCGTTGTGATCGGCGCGGGACTGTGCGCGATCCTGTATGCCTCGGGCGGAACCGAGAATCTGCTGAATTATGTGATTTTATTTGTATCGATCCTCTGCATGAGCATGTTTTTCTCGATCCATTACCTGACGATCTACTATCTGCTGCAGCCGTATAATGCGGGAACAGAGATGAAAAGCGGGATGTATCAGGTCATTCTGTCTGTCACCTATCTGATCTGCTTTTTCCTGATGCAGGTCAGGATGCCGATCCTGGTATTCGGGATCGCCTGTATCGCATTTTGCGTGGTCTATTCTATTGTGGCATGTGTTCTTGTGTACCGGTTTGCGCCGAAGACATTCCGGCTGAGAGCATAAGAGGAAAAATTTGGACAGAGACCGCGGAAATCCGGTCTCTGTCCGATTTTTAGGTTTCATCATATAGGTCAAGTTTTTGCCGGTCCTGCAAAAAGTATCAGATCCCATATTGCTTATAAAGGGCTTCGCGGTATTCCGGGTCCGATGCGATCTTTACGATCAGATCATTTTTATTTTCTTTGCTGAGGAGAAGGATAAGCCTGCTGTAACGCTCGGAAGCCCGTTCCCTGATCCCAAGCCAGTGGATCAGTTCCGCTCCGAAGTAGGCTGCGGCAGACTTAAGTGCCAGGTCTTCGGAATGGGCAGGTCCGTCTTTTCTTCTGTTTTTGTCCTGCAATATGACCTCCGTTTCCAGCGGCACAGGACTGTCTCCATATCATTATAATATCACATTGTACAGCAGTCTGCTTCTTTTTTGTAAAATTAAAATTCCTTGTGTGTTATTCATTGGATATCTGTCCGAGGCGGACGGCGATATTCAGATGAGTGCCGGATGTGAGACATCCGGGATATGAAGTGAATCTGGATCATATCGGATATGGCGGCAGTGGTGCGATTTGAATGGAAAGGGCTGTTGAAGATGCTGAAAGTGACTGATATAATTAGGATAATAATTGGAAGTGACCAAGAAGAGGGGGATTACTATGGAAATCCGGCAATTAGAGAGCACTCAAATTGATAATGCAATTACTCTGATATGGGAAACATTTTTGCAATTTGACGCGCCTGATTATTCGGAGGAAGGGGTTCAATCCTTTAAAGAGTTTATTGAAAATGAGGAGATTATAAAGTCTTTAGAATTTTTCGGGGCTTATGACCAAGGCGAATTAAAAGGAGTGCTTGCAACGCATGAAAATCGAAAGCATATTTGCTGTTTTTTCGTAAAAGCTCAATACCACAGGCAGGGAATTGGAAGAAAGCTATGGGAATATGTTTTGAGCAGCAGTAAGAATAACACCTTTACTGTTCATTCCTCCCCTTATGCTGTGCCTGTATATCGTAAATTGGGCTTTGTCGATACAAATACAGAGCAGTCAGCTGACGGAATGAGATATACCCCTATGAAATTCGAGAGATAAATCGTGCAGAGTATATTTGTAAGTGTGACACTGGAAATTGAAATTTAAGCTCGTGCCCGAAGAGCGCGGGCTCCCTAAGTGGAGGAAAAGAGATGAAGTTAAAAAATCCAATGCTGGTCGTTACTGATATTGACAGAACAGTGGAATTTTACAAAAGGGTTCTGGGGCTCCATGTGATCATGGACTTCGGAGCAAACAAAACTTTAACCGGAGGGCTGGCTTTACAGACAGTTGAAACATACGGAGATTTCATCGGTACAAATGAAATTTCCTTTGGCAGCAATAGCTTTGAGCTCTATTTTGAAGAAGATGATTTTGACAAATTTGCAGAGAAACTGAAATCATACGATGTTGAATATGTGCACCCGGTCTTGGAACATGCATGGGGCCAGCGGGTGGTTCGCTTTTATGACCCGGATAAACACATTGTTGAGGTGGGAGAAAATATGAAAGCGGTCTGCCGGAGATTCTTAGACAGCGGAATGACGCCGGAACAAGCGGCAGAGCGCATGGGTGTACCAATGAAATTCGTAAACGCTTGTATTCGGTAATGGTTTGACAGCAGGCAAATGCAGCAGTAAGAGAAAGGAAGTGCAGACATGTTTCATCTGGCGCCGGTCAGGCTGTGGAGAAATATTTCCATCGTAATGGCAGTGGCAGCAGTTATTGCAACTCTGACAGGAACTTTTTTTGCTGACGGCAGCATTGTTGTGCATTGGAGCGACAATGGCGTGCCTAATAATTCGACGGGGAAATGGGTGCTGTGGGTCATGCTGCTTCTCTCTGTCCTGTCTCTGTTTACACACAGCAGTATTTTAAAACGCAGGCCTGGTTTTCAGATTCCGGCGGGCAGAGAGATGGCATGTGCTATGTCGGCTGGTCTTGTATCCATGTTTTCGCTTGCGGATATAACGTTGGTTGTATATCATTTTTATTCTTTTACGATTGTGCCGATAATCGGAGGAATCGCGATTGTATGCAGTTTTATCTTATGTGTGCTGATTGCATATTTCAGAGAACATCATGGATTTAAGACCCGGGAGAAAAAGTAAAAACAGAGGGGATGCTATGAAAGGATTCGAGAGGGAAAATCATCTGTTTTCGCTTTGTGGACTGAACTGCGGATTGTGCCCTATGTCCCTGGGCGGTTACTGTGGAGGGTGCGGAAACGGAAATCAGTCCTGCAAGATTGCAAGGTGCAGCCTTGAGAATGGGAAAATAGAATATTGTTATGAATGCGGAAGTTATCCGTGTGAAAAATATCAGGACTTCGATCAATATGATTCTTTTATC